>CAYPTG010000321.1:957-2915 GCA_964413455.1 uncultured Mycobacterium sp.
CCGCGTCGCACCCCGAGCTTCATCAACTCCACCAGGTCGGCCCATAGCGCGGCGAACTCGTCCCGGTCGATGTCGCGCCCCGGCCGGTAGGGGTCGATCCCGTGCCTAAAGAGCAGTTCGCTGCGGTAGACGTTGCCGACCCCGGCCAGCACCGATTGGTCCATCAGCAGCGCGCCGATGGCCTTGCGGGACTTCGTGATTCGCGCCCAGGCGGCATCCGGGTCTGAGTCCGCGCGCAGCGGGTCTGGCCCGAGCCGGTCCAGGATCGTCGACACCTGGGCTTCGTCGAGCACCTCGCAGACGGTGGGCCCGCGTAGGTCGGTCCCCCACTGCGCTCCGGCGATTCGCATCCGCACCGCTCCAACCGGGGCCGACATCGGGGCGGGTGTCTCGGTGAACGTCCCGTACAGCCCGAGGTGCACGTGCACGATCGGTCCGCCGTCGTAGTGGTGGAACAGGTGCTTGCCCCAGGCGGCAGCCCGCCGGAACACCTGCCCGTCGATCAGCGCGGCGTCGGCGAAGCGCCCCTGCGGGCTGGACACCGCCACCGGGCCGCCGGCGAAACGCCGCTGATGCAGCCGGGCCAGCCGGTGCAGGGTGTGGCCCTCCGGCATGGGTTACAGGTCAGACGGGGCGCCCGGGACCGGCGGTGCGACGTGGGTCTTCTCGTAGTCGGCCAGGATGTCGATACGACGTTGGTGCCGCGGCGCTTCCGACCACGGCGTGCTCAGGAAAGTGTCGACGATCGCCAGCACCTCCTGCTCGGAGTGCATCCGGCCGCCGATGCCGATCAGCTGAGCGTTGTTGTGCTGCCGGGCCAGCTCCGCGGTCTCGGTGCTCCAGGCCAGCGCGCAGCGGGCGCCGGGCACCTTGTTCGCGGCGATCTGCTCGCCGTTGCCCGAACCGCCGAGCACGATGCCCAGGCTGCCCGGGTCGGCCACCGTGCGGGCCGCCGCGGCGATGCAGAACGCCGGGTAGTCGTCCTCGGCGTCGTAGTGATAGGCCCCGCAGTCGATCGGCTCGTGACCACTCTTGGTCAGGTGCTCGATGATGGCCTGCTTGAGTTCGTAGCCGGCATGGTCGGACCCCAGGTAGACGCGCATGGCCGTCACCTTACCGTCGCGCCCTTCGCGTTTTACGCGCCTTCGACTGGCAGCGCCCTGCGCTCCACTGACAGCGTCCCGCGTCGAGGTCGACGTTTTGGCGCGATCTACTCGCACTTGTTCGCCCGTTTGTCGGTTTGGGCGCAAAGGGAGCGCGAAGGGGGGACTGTCAGTCGAACTCCGGTGACTCGGTACGGCTGCGCTTCAGCTCCCAGAAATGCGGGTAGCCGGCCAGCGTCACCGAGGCGTCCCACAGCTCACCGGCCCGCTCACCGCGCGGGATGCGGGAGAGCACCGGGCCGAAGAACGCCACACCGTTGATATGGATGACGGGCGTTCCCACATCCATGCCGACCGGGTCCATCCCGGCGTGGTGGCTGGCGCGCAGCGCGTCGTCGTAGGACGAGTCGGTGGCCGCGGCCGCCAGATCGGCCGGCAGCCCGACCTCGGCAAGCGCCTCCGGGATCACCTGCTCGGCATTCTTGTTGCCCTGGTTGTGAATTCGGGTTCCCAACGCGGTGTAGAGCGGCCCGAGCACCCGCTCGCCGTGCGCCTGTTCGGCGGCGATGGCCACCCGCACCGGACCCCAGGCTTTCTGCATCAGGTCCTGGTACTGCTCTGGCAAGTCGCGGCCCTCGTTGAGCACCGCCAGGCTCATCACGTGGAAATGCACGTCGATGTCGCGGACCTTCTCGACCTCGAGGATCCACCGGGAGGTGATCCAGGCCCACGGACACAGCGGGTCGAACCAGAAATCGGCACGGGACTTGGTTCCGGAGTCGGTCATGGGTCCAGGATAGGTTGGAGCCCGTGCTTCCGAATGCGCCGCTGACGGTCAACTGCTGGGAATAGACC
>CAYPTG010000322.1:0-2911 GCA_964413455.1 uncultured Mycobacterium sp.
GTCGGGCATCTCGGCCCGCACCGGCCCCGGCGCCAGCAGGGTGACGTGCACACCAGTGCCCTTCAGCTCCCCGCGCAGCGACTCGCTGAAGGTGTTGGCGAAGGCCTTGCTGGCCGCGTAGGTGGCGTTGTTCGGGATCGGTGAATTGCCCGCCGCCGAGCCGGAGATCAGGATGCCGCCGGCGCGGGCGGCGAACATCCCGGGCAGCACCGCGAGCACCAGATCATGCACACCCAGCACGTTGAGCTGCACCTGCGCCCGCTCGGCGGCCGGATCGAGCTCGGCCACCGGCCCGAAGGTGGCGGTGCCGGCATTGGCGCACAGGATGGACACCTCCCGGTGCGAGAGCTCCTCGGCCAGATCACCGCGCTGCTCGGGGTCGGCCAGATCCACCGCCCGTACCTCGACGGTCACCCCGTAACGCTCGGTGAGTCGCTCGGCCAGGTCTTCCAGCACGTCGGCGCGCCGGGCGGTCACGATCAAGTGGTGACCGCGGGCGGCCAGCTCGGTGGCCAGCGCCTCGCCGATGCCCTGGGAGGCGCCGGTGACGACGGCTCGGCCGTGCGGGGAGGGGGCGGGGAGTGGCATGCGGCCATCGTAGGCGCGGTGGATAGGGTGGCCGCCATGAGCAGCGCCGCGACGTCACAACCGATGGTCGCCCCCGGGCCGCCCCGCCGGAAGGTCGCCGCCTGGGCGCTGTGGGATTGCGGGTCTACCGGGCTGAATGCCATCGTGGCGACCTTCGTCTTCTCGGTCTACCTGACCGGCACGGTCGGCGCCGGTCTGCCCGGCGACACCTCACCGGCCAGCTGGCTGGGCCGGGCGCTGACCATCTCCGGGCTGGCCGTGGCGCTGCTGGCCCCATTGACCGGTGTCGTCGTCCAGGTGCCCCGGCGACGGCGGATCGCCCTGACGGTGCTGACCCTGCTGGCCGTCACCTTTACCGCGTCGATGGTGTTCATTCGGGCCGACCCGCGCTATCTGGCGGCCGGGCTGGCCCTGCTGGCGCTGACCGCGGCTTGCGGGGATCTGGCCAGCGTCCCGTACAACGCGATGCTGCGTCAGCTGTCCACCCCGCAGACCGCCGGGCGGGTCTCCGGGCTGGGCTGGGCCGCCGGCTACACCGGCAGCGTCCTGCTGCTGCTGCTGGTCTACACCGGTTTCATCATGGGTGACGGCCCCACCCGCGGCCTGTTGCACGTCCCGATCGCCGACGGCTGGAACGTCCGGCTGGCGATGGTGATGGTGGCCTGCTGGCTGGCGGTGCTCGCGGTACCGCTGCTGTGGACGGCGCACACCCTGAGTGGCGGAGCTGGTGACACCACCACGGCGCCCGGAGTGTTCGGCGCCTACCGGCAACTGTGGAACGACCTGCGCGCCGAGTGGCGCCGGGACCGCAACTTCGTCTACTACCTGCTGGTCAGCGCGGTATTCCGAGACGGGCTGGCCGGTATCTTCGCGTTCGGGGCGGTGCTCGGGGTCAGCGTGTACGGCATCTCCCAGGCCAACGTGCTGATCTTCGGGGTGGTCGCCTCCACGTTCGCCGCCATCGGTGCGATCCTGGGCGGTCGGCTGGACGACCGGATCGGCGCCAAACCGGTCATCGTCGCCTCGCTGAGCGCGCTGATCCTGGTCGGCATCGCGCTGCTGGCGCTGTCCGGCCCGGTCGCGTTCTGGATCTGCGGCCTGGGCCTGGCCCTGCTGGTCGGGCCCACCCAGTCCGCGGCCCGCACGCTGCTGCTGCGGATGACCGGCGAAGGCAAAGAGGGGGTGGCCTTCGGGCTCTACACGATGACCGGCCGGGCCGCCGCGCCGCTGGCGCCCTGGCTGTTCTTCGTCTTCGTCGACCTGTTCCACGCCGACCGGGCCGGACTGGCCGGTGTGCTGCTGGTGCTGGTCGCCGGGCTGATCGGGATGGTGCTGGTGCGGGTGCCCGGCGCGCCGACGGCTGCCTCGGTGGCGGAGCCTCAGAAAGGTTAAGCCACGCCGGTGCAGATGGTCAGCCCGCGGCCGGTGCGCTGCCGGACCTGGGCGCCGTTCACCGCGACGCTGCACGTCACGTCGCGCCCGACGTTGACCACCGCGACGCTGGCCGAGCTGCGTGCCGGCGCGGCGAGGCTGACTTCCTTACTCCACGGCAGCGCGACATTGAACTCGGTCTGCATGATGCCGCCGGTGTCGACGTAGGTGATGTTGATCGCCCGGCCTTCGCCGCTGACGTTGTAGACGACGGTCTCGGTTCCGGTCGACGGGGCGGCCGGGCTCCCCGGGTCGGACGGATCGGTGGGCTGCACCGGCTGTTCGGACTGCGTCGGCAACGGCAGCAGCGGCGGGCGCGTCGTGCTGGGCAGCGGCGGCCGGGTGGTCGAGCGTGGCGCGCTGGTTCGCGACGTCGCCTGCGGCGGTGCCAGCACGGTGGTCTCCCGTGACGAATTGCTGACGATCACCAGCGCCAGCACCAGCCCGGCCACCAGCAGTACCGCCGCCGTTGCGGCGATCCACAGCCAGCGCGGCGACTTCGGTGGTGGCGGAGGGGGTGGGGCCGCCGGATAGCCGGCGACCTGCCCGGTCTGCCAGTACGACGGCAACTGCTCGGTCGGCTGCGTCGTCGGCGCGTACCCGGCGCCGTAGGGCGCCGGACCCCAGTAACTCGGGTACTGCCCGGAATAGGCGGGATCGGTGTTGGGCGGGTAGCCCTGGCCCTGCTGCGTCGGGTCGGACCAGTTCGGTCCCTGTGGGTTGCTCATTCCCGCCTCACGCCATGCAGGCTACCGCCAGCGCGGTGCTCCCGCGGGTTCCGCGAACTTTCACAGGGTGGCCGCGGACCGGTCTTGGGCGTCGTCCCCGGAGCCGCCCGCCAGCGCGGCGGCGGTCATCGCGCGCAGCACCGCACGGGACTGATCCCGGCCGG
>CAYPTG010000323.1:0-2895 GCA_964413455.1 uncultured Mycobacterium sp.
AGACTATGGCCAGTACTGCGGACTTGCCCGCGCCCTCGATGTGGTGGGCGACCGGTGGAGTCTGCTGATCGTTCGTCAACTCCTGGTGGCTCCGGCCCGTTACCGCGACCTGCGCGACGGGCTGTCGGGCATCGCGACGAACCTGCTGACCGACAGGCTTCGAAGTCTGGAGGCCGACGGGGTCATCGAGCGGCGGTTGTCCGATAACAGCGGTGCGATCGTCTACGCGCTGACGCAATGGGGAGTGCAACTGCGCGAGCCCATCGAAGGACTCATCCGCTGGTCCACACCGCTGATGATCCGCGGACCCGAGGGCGACGAGTTCCGCGCCGGATGGCTGCTGCTGGCGCTGCCCGCCCTGTTTGCCGGGCGTCGGCCCGCCGGGTCTGCCAATGGCTTAGCAACGGTGGGGATTTCGGTGGACGGCACCACGATCCAACTGTGCGGGACGAAGTCCGGGGTCGAGGTAACCATGCCCGACGGCCAGGGACTCGACGCCGTGCTGCACGCCGAGGCGCCTGTCGTTCTTGGGCTCGCGGCCGGGATGTTGACATTGGATGATGTCGCCGCCGCCGTCCGCATCGACGGTGACGTTGCAGCCCTGCGCGCCTACTTCGACGCCCCGCCGGTCACCCGGGGTAGCGGCGCGGGGTGAACACCGTGTCCCCGGCGGCAGATCGATACCACTGGGTCTGCGACGAGCCGACGATCAGCAGACACCGCATATCCACCGCCGACGGGTCGAGGTCGGCCAGCCGCACCACACTCACCGATTCGTTCGGCCCGGACACATCGCGGCCGATCACCACCGGCGTACCCGGGTCACGGTGCTCCAGCAGCAGATCCCGCATCGCGCCGACCTGCCAGGTGCGGGTCTTCGACGCCGGGTTGTAGACGGCCAGCACCAGATCGGCGACGGCTGCGGCGCTGATCCGGGCGGCGATGACCTCCCACGGCTTGAGCCGGTCCGACAGCGACAGCACCGCGTAGTCGTGGCCCAGCGGTGCACCCACCCGGCTGGCCACCGCTTGCGCGGCGGTCATCGCCGGGATCACCCGCACCGCCACCCCGGGCCACTGCTTGGCCTCTTCGAGAACCGCGGTGGCCATCGCGAATACGCCGGGGTCACCGGAGGACACCACCGCCACCGCACGACCCTGCTCGGCCAGTTCGCAGGCCAGCCGGGCGCGCTGCGGCTCGTCGGTGTTGTCCGACGGGTGCCGACGCTGGTCGGGCCGGGGCGCGATGCGGTCCAGATACGGCCGGTAGCCGATCAGGTCGGTGGCGGCGGCCAACTCGGCACGGCTCTGCGGGGTCATCCAGGCGGTGTCGCCGGGGCCCAGCCCGACCACCGCCACCGCACCGGCACTCGGGCCAGGGCCCGGACTAGGGCTCAACCTAGGGGCCTGATGCCGCCCACCGGCCAGCATGGCCAGCGAAAAGTACGGGACGTCGCCGTCGTCGACGTCGGCGGCCGGCATCACCTTCTGTGCGTCGGTGCTGGCCCGCTCCACATACACCGCGTCGTCGAGCCGACCGGCAAGCGAAAGCGCTTCCCGCACTTGCGGATACGTTCGCCCCAGTTTCATCACCACCGCCGCGTCGGTGTCAGCCAGCCGGCGGGCCAGCTCGGCGACCGGCAGGGTGCCGGGCAGCACCGAGAGCACCTCGTCGCCGGTCACCAGCGGGGTACCGGTGGCCGCCGAGGCGGCACTCACCGACGTCACACCCGGCACGATCACCGCGTTGAACCGCTCGGTCAGCCGGGTGTGCAAGTGCATGTAGGAGCTGTAGAACAGCGGATCGCCCTCGGCCAGCAGCGCCACGTCGCGCCCGGCGTCCAGATGCGCGGCGATCCGTTCGGCGGCCCGGGTGTAGAACTCCTCCATCGCGCCCGGGTAGCCGCCGGGGTGATCGGTGGTCTCGGTGGTCACCGGGTAGACCAGATGCTCCTCGATCTGGCCCGCCCGCAGGTACGGCTCGGCGATCCGCCGGGCGATGCTCCGGCCATGGCGCGCACTGTGATACGCGACGACGTCGGCCGCGCCGATCACCCGTGCCGCCTTGACGGTCACCAGTTCCGGATCGCCGGGGCCTAGTCCGACACCGAACAGCGTGCCGCTCATTCGGTCCTGATGGCTCATTTGGCGAGCCTCATTCGGCGAGCCTCATTCGCGCGCACTTGCCGTCGCGTTCACCGCGGCCGCGGCCAGCGCGCTGCCGCCGCGCCGGCCGGTCACCACCAGATAGTCCATCCCGCGCGGATTGTCGATCAGCTCCTGCTTGGACTGCGCGGAGCCGACGAAGCCGACCGGGCCGCCCAGCACCGACACCGGCGCCGGCGCCCCCGCATCGATCAACTCCAGCAGCCGGAACAGCGCGGTCGGAGCGTTGCCGATGGCCAGCACCGCACCGCCGAGCCGCTGCTCGCACAGCTGCACCCCGGCCGCCGAGCGGGTGGTGCCCAGCCGTTCGGCCAGCTCGACAGCGCGCGGGTCGGCGACCAGCGACACCACCTCGTTGCCGGCCGGCAGCCGCGCGGCGGTGATCCCGGCGGCCACCATCGACGAATCGCACAGGATGGGCGCTCCGGCCGCCAGCGCGGCGTGCGTCGCGGCCACCACGTCCGGCGTGAACGCGATGTGCTCGGTGAGGTCGACCTGACCGCAGGTGTGGATCATCCGCACCACCACCCGGGCGACGTCGCCGGGGAACCGGCTCAGGTCGGCCTCGTCGCGGATCGTCGCGAACGACTGCCGGTAGATCTCGGCGGCGTCGCGGATGTAGTCGAGCACAGGCTCACCCTACGGTCGGGCGGGGCAGCGGCCGGTAGCCGTCGCCGGTGGCCAGCATGACGGTGCCGGAAAGCGGGCTGCCGCAAGCCCGTTCGCAGCC
>CAYPTG010000324.1:0-2887 GCA_964413455.1 uncultured Mycobacterium sp.
ACATCCCCAGCAGGCGCTGGTTGCCGAACTCGTGGCGCAGCGTCTCCCAGTCGGCCTCGGTGAGCTCGTTGACGTTCTTCGCCTGCATCTTACGCAGGTAGGGCGTCTCGACCCGGTTGGCGAGGATGGACCAGAAGGCGACGAGGTTGGCGTCGATCCCGGAGTGGGGCTGGACGTAGGCGTAGGGGGCGCCGAAGAGCTCGCGCGCGTGCTCGGCGGCCAGCGACTCGACGGTGTCGACGTTCTGGCAGCCGGCGTAGAACCGGTGCCCCACGGTGCCCTCGGCGTACTTGTCCGACAACCAAGTGCCCATGGTGAGCAGCACCGCCGGCGAGGCGTAATTCTCGCTGGCGATCAACTTCAGGGAATCCCGTTGGTCGGCAAGCTCTTTGCGGGTGGCCGCGGCGATCCGCGGCTCGACGGACTCGATGACCTGCAGCGCCGCCCGGTAGGCCTCGCTGGCGGTGGCGGCGTAACCGGCACCGGGTGCGGTTGCGGCGGACGGGATGGCGTCGGTGGACATGGGGTGAAGCCTAGCGGGGTGACGATGCGGCGCAGCTAAGCGAGCCGCTGAGGAGGCCCGCCATCGACCCAGCGGGGTGACGATGCGGCGCAGCTAAGCGAGCCGCTGAGGAGCCTCGCCTCACCGGCATCCCCCAACTCGACGAAATGGCGCAATCCACTCGCAAAACCTCGCCCGTGTGTCGGTTTGGGCGAGGGGGCTCAGTCGAGCGGTGCCCGCAGCGAAGAGGGGATCAGCGGCTCGTCGAGCAGGCGGCCGAACCGTTCGGTGAGCCCCACCCCGGCGGGGCGATCGTCCAGCCAGGCCCGCAACAGCCGATAGCCCTCCACATAGGTGGAGGTGTAGGCCCGCCATAGCGGCGAGGACAGGAACTTCAGCATCTGCCGGGCGCGAGTGTCGTCGACCAGCAGCCAGCGGCGCAGATAGGCCGCAACCTCGTCGGTGTCGCGGTGCTCGTCGTGCAGCATCAGGGCGGCGTCCTGGCGCACCTCGGCCAGCGCGGCGGTGGCCTGCGCCAGCGCGGCGGCGCGCTCGCCGTCGAAGCGCAGTCCGAGGTCGGCGTAGATGTCGGCGGCCCATTGCCCCCAACCGTCGCCGACCGCGGCGTGCAGCGCCAGATCGGCCAGGCCCTCGGCCATCAGACAGGACGGGGTGTTCACCAGGAAGATGGTCTGCTCACCGTGGCCCAGACCGGCGACCAGGCCGGCCTCCTTGCGGCAGTGCTCGGTGTGATGGCCCGGGTAGGACTCGTGGGCCACCAGCGCCGGCAGGTGCGACATCTGCTGTTTGAGGTCGGCGTTGACCGCCACCCGGGAGCGGTAGGAGCCCTCGTAGTAGTTGAAGCCCGACCACGGCTTGTCGCCGACGATCTCGTAGACGACGGTCTCGCTGTCGGGCAGCGGGTAGGTGGCCCGGACGATGTCGCGCAGCGCGCTGGAAAACGCCAGGATGCACTCTTCCAAGCGGGCCGGCGGGATCTCCTGGGAGCGACGGTGCGCGGCCATCCGGTCGGCCAGCGGGCCGGTGCCGCCGAGCACCTCGTCGATGCGGGCGTGCGCGGCGCGGTAGTGCTCGTCGTCGCCGCGGCGGATCCGCACGTCGAAGTAGTCGTGTACCTCGTCGACGAAGCCGACCCGCTCGCCGGCGAACTTGCGCCCGGCGCAGGCCAGTGCCCGCAGGTGCGCGGCCAGGAAGTCGGCGCGCTGGTCGGTGAAGCCGCCGGTACGCGGGACGTCGGGCAGCGCGGCCAGCAGCCGCTGCGCGGTGGCGGCCAGCGCGGCCGGCTCGGGGGCGGGTTCGTCGGCCACCTGGCGGCGCAGCTGTGGATCGCCGGTGAAGGAGTCGACGTAGCCGTCTTCGATGCGGTCGAACCGCAAACCGAGCAACAGATATTCGCGAATTAGGTAGCCCGGCTCCATACCCCTCACGCTAACTGCAAGACTTGTGCCATGGCGCGGCTGAACGAACCCAGCCCCTATGTGGAGTTCGACCGGCGCGAGTGGCGTTCGCTGCGGATGTCGACCCCGCTCAAGCTCACCGAAGAAAAGCTGGTCAGCCTGCGCGGTCTGGGCGAGCAGATCGACCTGCTGGAGGTCGAAGAGGTCTACCTGCCGCTGGCCCGACTGATCCTGCTGCAGGTCGCGGCCCGTCGAAACCTGTTCGCGGCCACCGACGAATTCCTCGGCGAGCCCCGGCAGAACCCGGACCGGCCGGTGCCGTTCATCATCGGCGTGGCGGGCAGCGTGGCGGTGGGCAAGTCCACCACCGCACGTGTGCTGCAGGCGCTGCTGTCCGGTTCGGAAGAGCACCCGCGGGTGGATCTGGTGACCACGGACGGCTTCCTGTATCCCAATGCCGAGCTGGTCCGGCGAAATCTCTCGCACCGCAAGGGTTTTCCGGAAAGCTACGACCGCCGCGCGCTGATGCGGTTCGTGACGTCGGTGAAGTCCGGCGCCGGCCAGGTGTGCGCGCCGGTGTACTCGCATCTGATTTACGACATCGTGCCGGGCGAGAAGCACGTCGTCACCCACCCGGACATCCTGATCCTGGAGGGCCTCAACGTGCTGCAGACCGGGCCGCGGCTGATGGTCTCGGACCTGTTCGACTTCTCGGTCTACGTCGACGCCCGGATCGAAGACATCGAGCGCTGGTACATCGAACGTTTCCTGGCGATGCGGGCCGGGGCCTTCGCCGACCCGGCCTCACATTTCCACCACTACGCCGGGCTGACCGACGAGCAGGCGTTCGCCGCGGCCCGCGATATCTGGGCAACCATCAACCGCCCCAACCTGATTGAGAACATTCTGCCGACCCGGCCGCGGGCCACCGCGGTGCTGCGCAAGGACGCCGATCACTCAGTGAACC
>CAYPTG010000325.1:0-2866 GCA_964413455.1 uncultured Mycobacterium sp.
GTGACGAGGGCAACTGGCGGGTCCGCTGGTCACCGAGCGCGCTGCATCCCAAACTGGGCGAGAACCAGACCCCGCAACTGCGCGCCGACCCGCCGCGTCGGGCTGACGTCAACGAACTCGGTGGCACCGCGGTGCTCAGCCCGGGAAGCCTCTGGCGCTACCAGCTCGACGCGGCCCATGCCGGTGCTGACTTGATGTCCACCGCCAAGACGGTTTCCGACGTCCTGCGCCAGTTCGACGACACGCTCAACCCGCAGCAGCTGGCCGAGCGGGCCAGCTCGACGAACGGACCGCTGGACCTCATCACCTTGCGGCCCACCGACCACGACCGGGTTGCCGCAGCGCTGGACCCGCTGCCCGGGATCGTTGTCACCCCGCAGGCCGCGATGTTGCCCACCGACGACCGGTTTGCGCCGGCGGTGATCGGTGAGGTGAAGAAAGCGGTCCAGGACCAGCTCGACGGCGAAGCCGGCTGGCGGGTGGTCAGCGTCAACCAGAACGGCGCTGACGTCGACGTGCTGACCGAGGTCGCCCCCAAGCCGGCACCGTCGATCTCGCTGACACTGGACCGGCTGGTGCAGGACGCCGCCCAGCACGCGGTGGACGCCCAGTGGCATAAAGCGATGCTGGTGGCTATCAAACCGTCGACCGGTGACATCTTGGCGATCGCGCAGAACGGCGCGGCCGACGCCGACGGGCCGGCGGCCACCACCGGCCTGTATCCGCCCGGATCGACCTTCAAGATCATTACCGCCGGAGCGGCCATGGAGAACGACATGGCCACCCCGGACACCATGCTGGGTTGTCCCGGGCAGATCGACATCGGCGACCGGACCATCCCCAACTACGACAAGTTCGATCTGGGATTGGTCCCGATGGCCCGGGCCTTCGCCGACTCCTGCAACACCACCTTCGCCGAACTCGCCAGCCGGATGACACCGAGCGCGCTCACCGAATCGGCCTCCCGATACGGCATCGGCTCGGACTACACCATCGAGGGACTGACCACCGTCACCGGAACGGTGCCTCCGACAGTGGACCTCGCTGAGCGCACCGAGGACGGATTCGGTCAGGGCAAGGTGCTGGTCACCCCATTTGGGATGGCACTGACGGCAGCCACCGTCGCGGCCGGCAAGACCCCCACACCGCGGCTGATCGCCGGCAGCCAGACCTTGGAGACCGGTGTGCACCCGCCGGCGGCCCCGGAGATCCTGGATGGGCTGCGGTCGATGATGCGTCAGGTAGTGACCAATGGCACGGCCAAGGAGATCAACGGCCTCGGTGAGGTTTACGGCAAAACCGGTGAGGCCGAGTTCGCCGGCGGGTCACACGCCTGGTTCACCGGTTTTCGCGGTGATCTGGCGTTCGCCGGGCTGATCGTGGGTGGTGGCAGTTCGGCGTATGCGGTGCGGATGGTCCGCCGCATGCTGGAGGAACTGCCGCCGGACTTCCTGGCCTGATCAGCCGGCCACGATCTGGCTGCCGCTGCGCAGCACCGGCCGCTGCACCAGAGGGTCGCGGGCCGGCCCGCGCTGGACAGCTCCATCCAGCGTGAATGTGCTTCCGTGGCAAGGGCATTCGATGCCACCGTACTTGATCGTCAAGGCACATCCGGCATGCGTGCAGCGCGCGACGAACCCCCGGTAAACCCCGGCGGTGGGCTGGGTGATCAGTGTGCCGTCGACGATCGTCGCCTCGCCGACCGGGACGTCGGCGGCCGCGGCGAGCCGCTGACCGGGGGTGGGCGCCGGGTGCGCCGGGGGCTGTCCGACATTGCTGCAAGCGGCGGCCGGAACGACGGCGGCCCCGATCAAAACGGACCTTCTCGGCAGGGCGGACATGGCGCAGAGCCTAACCGGCCTTCGACCGGCGGTACGTTGGAGAGGTCATGACTGAGATCGAAAGCAGGACCGACAGCACTCCGGTGTTGCGGGTATCCGACGCCGACCGCAACGGGACGCTGCGCCGACTGCACAACGCCGTCGGGCTGGGGCTGATCGACATCGGTGAGTTCGAAGAGCGGTGCGCCCACGTCTCGGCCGCCCGTCAGCCGGCCGATCTGCGTGCCCTGGTCGACGACCTGCCCACCCCCGGGGCCATCGCTTCATCGGCGGCCGACCGGCTGGAACTGCGCGGCTGGCTTGGATCGCTGCGCCGGCACGGACAGTGGACGGTGCCCACCCAGCTGGCATTGGTGCGCCGGGTCGGCTCAGTGGACCTCGACCTGACGACCGCTCGCTTTGCCGGCCCGGTGGTGGTGATCGAGCTCGACATGGTCCGCGGGTCGGTGAACATCAGGCTTCCCGAAGGCGCCAGCGCTTCCCTCGACGAGGTCACCGTGTACGGCGGCAGCGCGGTGGATCGCCGTAGGGATCCACCGGCCGACGGTAAGCCGCACGTCGTGCTCACCGGCCGGGTGGTGATGGGGTCGGTGCGCATCCGCGGGCCGCGTCGTCCGCTGCTGGCGGCTAAGGCGAGGCTTAGAGCAGGAGACTAGGCTCCGAAAGCATGCCCGTGCGCAGCGCTCTCAGTGCCGGAGTGGTCTCGCCGACCCTGCCGGTCCCCGCCTCCATCGAACGGCCGGAGTACGTCGGCCGGGCCACCGCCGCCGAAGGCAGCGAACCGTGGGTGCAGAGCCCCGAAGTCATCGAGAAGATGCGCATCGCCGGCCGAATCGCCGCCGGTGCGCTGGCCGAGGCCGGCAAGGCCGTCGCCCCCGGAGTCAGCACCGACGAACTGGACCGTATCGCCCACGACTACATGGTCGACCACGGCGCCTACCCCTCCACACTGGGCTACAAGGGGTACCCCAAGTCCTGCTGCACCTCGCTGAACGAGATCATCTGCCACGGCATCCCGGACTCGA
>CAYPTG010000326.1:0-2866 GCA_964413455.1 uncultured Mycobacterium sp.
GCATCTTCTCCACGCTCTACATCCGTCGGCTCACCGAGAGTGCGGCGCTTCAGGGACTGCCGCAACCGGCTCGGTCGGTGGCCGAGGAGGGTTTGGCGCAGGGATTGGCCGTCGCCGAGCAATCACCCGGCGTGATCGCGGGCGCGGTGCGCGACACGGTCAGCGACGCGTTCCTGTCCGGAATGAGCGCAGGATGCCTGACCGCCGCGGCGATCTGCCTGGCTGGTGCGATCTTTGTGCTGGCCGTACTTCCGGCGCACCCCGCCGAAAGGTGACGTGCGGTCCTTCGTTACGACGAAACCTCGTACAACTCCAGCGGAAGACCGTCCGGATCGGCGAAGAACACGAACCGCCGGCCGGTGTATTCGTCGACCTGCACAGCCTCGACCTCAACACCGCTCGACATCAAGTGATCGACCCAGACCTGCACATCACCCACCGCGAACGCCAGGTGTCGCAGCCCCTGGGCCTCGGGACGGCTCGGGCGCGGCGGCGCGCCCGGAAACGAGAACAGCTCGACTTGGGCGCCGTCGGACAGGGCCAGATCCAATTTCCAGGATTGGCGCGCTTCGCGGTAGTTCTCCGCGATCACACGAAGCCCGAGCACCTCGGTGTAGAAAGCCTTGGACCGTGAATAGTCCGAGCAAATCACGGCGACGTGGTGGATGCGATGCAGCACGGGCGCGTTCATGCCGGCAAGTCTGCCCGGCGGCCCGGGCGAGACGGCAGAATGGTGACATGAGTGCGCGTCGGCGAGCGGCGGTGTCGATCCCTGGCGTCGTTGCGGTGCTCCTCATTGCGGTCGGGCCGGTGCCGGCGCGGGCCGATACCCCGGAGGAGACGTTCATCGAACACATCAAGCGGTCTAACGAGGTGGCCTCGCCATTGCCCGGCACGCCCGAGCAGTGGGTACAGGCCGGCTACACCACCTGCGGCCGGGTGTCTTCGCGGATCGCCCAGGGCCAGGTCGCGCGGGCGGCGATCAACGACGAAGTCGGCTCGGCACGGGTTATGCACCACATCGACCGGCAGAGCGCGGTGGCCCTGGTGACCTACGCCGTGCTGGACCTATGCCCGCAGGTCGCCGCTCGGTAGCGGCGAGGTGGATTTCCCCGACGTCAGCAGCGCGATCACGCCCTCGGCGGTCAGCGGCTGACTGTAGTAGTAGCCCTGCACCAGATCGCAGCCGAATTCCCGTAGCAGCTCAGCGGTTTCGGCGTTTTCCACGCCTTCGGCGACGGTGGTCATGCCGAGTTTGTGTGACATCTCCAAGATCGCCTGCGCCACCACCGCCGAGCGGCGATCGATGGCGATCGCGGCGACGAAGCAGTAGTCCAGCTTGACTTCGTCGACCGGGAGGTCGCGCAGATAGCTGAAAGTCGAGTATGCCTGACCGAAATCGTCGATGGCGATCCGGATTCCGTTGCGCCGCAGCTGATTCATCACCTGACGGGTCGGCTCCAGGTCGCCCAGCAGTAGATCTTCGGTGAGCTCCACGGTCAGGGCCGACGCGCTGAGGCCACGCGCGGCGAGTCCGCTGGTGATCTTGGCCGGCAGGGTCAGGTCGGCCAACAGCGGCGCAAAGAGATTGACCGCGACCGGAACCTCCACCGACGCCGAATGCCATTGCGCCGCATCGTCGAGCGCCTTGTTGATGACCAGCTCGGTCATCGGCCACATCATGTCGTGCTGGCGAACCAGGTGCAGGAAGTCCCGCGGCCCCAACAGACCCCGTTCGGGGTGCGGCCAGCGCACCAATGCCTCGACCCCCACCACTTCGGAGGTGCGCAGGTCGAACTTCGGCTGGTAGTAGAGAACGAGTTCGAACTGGTCGATGGCCCGGCGCAATTCCCCAAGCAGCCGCGACTCCGACGTCTCGCCGTCGGCCGGCGTCGTCTCGGCCGGCACCGCCGCACCGTCACCGACCGCACCCGACTGCATCTCGGCGGTGAACATGCGCACCCCGTCGGCCTGAGACTTTTTGGCCGAGTACATGGCTACGTCGGCCCGCTTGAACAGCTCCTCGGCCGACACCGCCGGCTCGCCGGCCGCCGCGACGGCCAGGCCAACACTGGGCCGGATCCGCACCTGCTGGCCGCCGAGCCAGAACGGTCGGTGGAAAGACCGCACGATGCGGTCGGCGACGATGGACGAATTGTCCAGCGAATCCTGCACCAGGACCGCGTATTCGTCGCCGCCGAGCCGGGAGACGGTGTCGTTGTCGCGTACCGACCCGAGAATCCGCTCGGCGGTCTGGCACAGCAGAGCATCGCCGGCGGGGTGGCCGAATGTGTCGTTGACGAGCTTGAACCCGTTGAGATCCAACATGATCAAGCCCACCGGCCGCTCGGTGCGCTCACGTTGTTGGATGGCGTGGGCGAGCCGCTGATTGAACAACGTGCGGTTGCCCAGGCCGGTCAGCGGGTCACTCAGTGCCTGTTCAGCCACCACCGCCAGCAGCCGGCGGTTCTCGCTGACCGCCAGGAACTGCCGGAACAGCACCGCCACGACGAGCAAGCTGGCGACGACTTCGACCGGTTCGGAGCGCAGCACCTCAGAGGGTTGCGTCGCGGCCACGATAGCGGCGAACAGCAGCGGCGCATACGGCAACCAGATCGACATCCAGCTGGGTAACTCGGACACGTCGTCGCTCTCCGGCGGCGCGCTCCGGGCCGCCGACGCGGCGACCGCAATGAGCAGCAGTCCAGCCGCCCAGCCGATGTCGATCGCATTGCCACCGAAGTACTCGTCCTTGTTGGCCAGGTAGACATAACCACTGTCGGCCAGCGCGATACAGGCCATGCCGATGGTCAGTAGCGTCAGGACCAGCCGTTGATCACGGACCGTCCGGTTCAGCACCACCGCC
>CAYPTG010000327.1:0-2854 GCA_964413455.1 uncultured Mycobacterium sp.
GCCGGCGCGTCGCCCGTGCAACTTTGTGGACAGCCCGACGTCGCGGTTGTCGAACCGGATCACCCGATAGCCGAGGTCGACGAGTTTGCGGCAGAAGTCGTCGTGCCACATCACCAATTGGGCGCCCAGGCCCATGATCAGCAGTACCGCCGGGTCGTTCGGGTTGCCGAGATCTTCGTAGTGGATCTCCAAGTCCACCGGGCCGGAATCAGGCCCGGCGGCTGGTCCGGACCAGCGGCTGCGGGCGTACCCGGAGCGTATCTGCATGCCGACCTCAGACCTCGACGTCGCTCTGGTGTTCCCGGCTGACTTCGACCATGAAGTTCGCGAAGTATCCGGAGAACTGGGGGTCGCTCATCATCTGCCACTTGGGAGCCAGCAGCTTCATGTACCGCTCGACGTAGAGGAACTGTTTGCCGATCAGCACCAGTTCGCGCGGCAGCTTGACGTCGTAGGCGTCGGCCAGCGTGGAGAGCTGCTTGCCGATCTCGGCATAGGACATGTCACCCAGGGTCTTCAGCGTCAGCGGTTGGGCGAACGCCTCCAGGTCTTTGGCGGCTTGGGCCTCGGGTTTGACGGTTCCCACCGCACCCAGCAGCACGACGATCTTGCCCGCCGCGGCGTGGTCTTTCTTGACCAGAAGCGCGTAGATGAGCTCGCGCAGCAGCCAACGGGTGCGCGGGTCGATGCGGCCCATGATCCCGAAGTCCAGGAAGACGATCCGGCCCTTGTCGTCCACCAGCAGATTGCCGGCGTGCAGATCGCCGTGGAATAGGCCGTGCCGCAGCCCGCCCTCGAAGGTGGAGAACAGCAGCGCCTTGACCAGCTCTTCGCCGTCGAAGCCCTTCTTCCGGATGGCCGGCAGGTCGTCGATACGCACCCCGTGCACGCGCTGCATAGTCAGCACCCGCTCGCTGGTGAACTCCCAATGCACTTGCGGCACAGTGATATTGCGTCCCAGCGGGGAGCCGTGCAGCCCGGATACCCAGGCTTCCATCGATTGTGCCTCGATCCGGAAGTCCAGTTCCTCGGCGAGGTTGTCGGCGAAGTCGGCCACCACATCCTGGGCCGACAGCCGCCGGCCCAGCTTGGCCAGCTCGACCACCTGGGCGAAGCGCTTCAGGATCTGCAGGTCCGCGGCCACCCGCCGGCGGATACCCGGGCGCTGGATCTTCACCACCACGTCCTCGCCGGTGTGCAGGGTCGCGTAGTGCACCTGGGCGATCGACGCCGAGGCGAACGGTTGCTCCTCAAAGGTGGCGAACAACTCGGCTGGGTCGGCGCCGAGTTCCTGCTTGAACAGCTTGTGCACCTCGTCGGTGTCGGCCGGTGGAACCGCGTCCAGCAGGCCGCGGAACTCACGGGAGAGCTGCTCGCCGAAGGCCCCGGGGCTCGATGCGATGATCTGGCCGAACTTGACGTAGGTGGGGCCTAGGTCGGCGAAGGTCTGCGGAATCTGCTTGATGACTTTGTCCGGGATGCTGCCCTTGCCGGGCAGCGAGGTGAGCACGCGCAGGCCGGTGCGGGTGAGCTGCCAACCGGTGGCCCCGACCCGGGCGGCTTCGACCGGCAACGGCACCCGGTCGAGTTTGGCGGCGTCGCGGTGTTTATCGCGCGAGTTGGTTGAACTCATTCCTGTCAGTGTGCCAAATCGGCGCAGGTTGACCCTAATTTTGTGACGCTCTCCGGCGGCCTGCACGGTAGATTCGCCGTGTGCAGGTGACCGCGGTGGAGTCGACCGAACTGTTCGTCGGCGAGCCCGACGCCCCTTTGCAGGTGGTGCTGGTCCGGTATTCGGGCCACCCGGTGACGGTCCGCGTCGACGGCGACGGGCTGAGTTCGACCGAGCCGATCGTGGTGGGCGACGGGGTGCTGGAGGTGCCGGTCCGGCTGGAACACCCGGTGGTCGGCCAGCGGCGGGCCGCGCGACTGGTGGCCGGCGACGACGAGACGCCGTTCGAGTTCGTCGTGGCCGAACCCGGCTGGACCATGTACATGGTCAGCCACTTCCACTACGACCCGGTGTGGTGGAACACTCAGGGCGCCTACACCAGCGTCTGGACTGAGGATCCGCCCGGGCGCTGCAAACAGAACAACGCGTTCGCGCTGGTGGCCACCCACCTGGAGATGGCCCGTCGTGACCCGGTCTACAAGTTCGTGCTGGCCGAGGTCGACTATCTAAAGCCGTACTTTGATGCCCACCCCGAGGACCGCGCAGATCTGCTGAGGTTCATCGCCGACGGCCGCATCGAGGTGATGGGCGGCACCTACAACGAGCCCAACACCAACCTCACCGGACCCGAGACGTCGATCCGGAACTTCGTGCACGGCATCGGTTTTCAGCGCGACGTGCTCGGCGCGCACCCGGAGACCGCCTGGCAGCTCGACGTGTTCGGCCACGACCCGCAGTTCCCGGGGATGGCCGCCGACGCCGGGCTGACGTCGAGCAGTTGGGCGCGCGGCCCACATCACCAGTGGGGTCCGATGGCCGGCGACGGCGATCCGCGGCGGATGCAGTTTCGCAGCGAGTTCGAGTGGATCGCGCCCTCTGGGGTGGGCCTGCTGACCCACTACATGCCGGCGCACTACGCCGCCGGATGGTGGATGGACTCCTCGACGTCGCTGGCCGAAGCCGAAGAGGCCACCTTCGAACTGTTCCGCGGGCTCAAATCGGTGGCCCTGACCCGCAACGTGCTGCTGCCGGTCGGCACCGACTACACCCCGCCGAACGCTTGGGTCACCGACATCCATCGGGACTGGAACGCCCGCTACACCTGGCCGCGGTTCGTCTGCGCGGTGCCCAGCGATTTCTTCGCCGCGGTGCGCGCCGAGCTGGCCGAGCGCGGGGTGGAGC
>CAYPTG010000328.1:0-2851 GCA_964413455.1 uncultured Mycobacterium sp.
GCCGCAAGATCATCGTCGACACCTACGGCGGCTGGGGTCGCCACGGCGGCGGCGCCTTCTCCGGCAAGGATCCGTCCAAGGTGGACCGCTCGGCGGCCTACGCGATGCGCTGGGTGGCCAAGAACGTCGTCGCGGCCGGCCTGGCCGAGCGGGCCGAGGTGCAGGTCGCCTACGCGATCGGCAAAGCCGCCCCGGTCGGGCTGTTCGTCGAGACCTTCGGCACCGAGACCGTCGACCCGGCCCGCATCGAGAAGGCCATCACCGCGGTGTTCGACCTGCGCCCCGGCGCGATCGTCCGCGACCTGGACCTGCTGCGCCCGATCTACGCGCAGACCGCCGCGTACGGCCACTTCGGGCGTACCGATGTGGAGCTGCCGTGGGAGCAGCTGAACAAGGTCGAGGATCTCAAGAGTTCCGTCTGACGACGATGCGGGGCGTAGCCCCGAGGAGGAGTCGGACGATCGGGCTTCCGTCTAACCGTCTGACGACGGGCGGCACATGTGTATGCTGCTGCTATGCGGCGTATACAGATATATATGGATGACGATCTCGATGATGCGCTCGAGGCCGCTGCGCGCTCTCAAGGCACATCAAAGGCGGCGTTGATCCGGGAATGTGTGGCGATGAACTTTCGCCCGTTGCCGTCGGCTCACGATGACCCACTGACCGCATTGATGGGTACGGCAAATGGCGAGCCGGTCGACGATATCGACGACGTCATCTACGGGTGAGTATGCGGTTTGTCGACACGAGTTTCTGGGTCGCATTCCTGCGCGGTCGCGAGGCGCATCACCAAGCGGCCCGGGATCTATGGCTGGGGAATTCCGCCCCACTGCTGACGACGAATTTGGTCCTCGGTGAAACCTGGACGTTCTTGAATCGCCGAGAAGGCCACGATGTGGCTACTCGGTTTATCGATGTGATCGCGAAGTCTGAGCGAGTGATTCGCCGTCGCGTCGGTGCGGAGGAAGAGGACCAGGCCTGGTCGTGGTTGCGAAAGCACAACGAGCGGGTCTATTCGTTCGTCGACGCAACGAGTTTCACCGTGATGCGCGCGGAGCGCATTTCCGAGGCGTTCGCCTTCGATGGCGACTTCTCCGCGGCCGGATTCACCGAGGTCCGGCCCTAGTCACCGGGCGAAAGCGGCTCACGTCACACTGTGACGTGAGCCGCTTTCCGTTGAGGTGTTTGTTAGCCGATGAACTGGCTGAACGCCCACTGGTACTCAGCGGGGATCACGTTGACGCCGCACTGGTTCTGCAGCGCGCTCACCGGAGCCAGGATCGACCTGATTTCGGAGTACTCCTGCGGGTTGGCCGAGGCGTAGGAGCTGATCGTCTGGGCCGCCTCCGCCTGGGGCTGCACCGCGGCGGTCATCAGCATCTTGTTGACCGCTTGGTGGCTGTTCAGGTAGGCGCGCGCCTGCTGGGTCACCGAGGAGACGGTGCCGTCGATCGATGCCTGGCTGCAGTCCGCGTCGGCCGACGCCGTGGGCGCGGCCAGGCCGGCGATGGCGATGCCGCCGACGATGCTGCCGATGCAAAGGCGCGCGATGCGCCGGTTCTGACCGAATGTCATAGCTTTTCTTCCTTCAGGTATGCGACGTTTGCTGTCATTGTGGCTTGTCGTCGTCGCCGCGCCAAATGTTACCGATTCAACGGTTGGGGGTGCGGGGAGGTTCCGCCGCCGGCGAGCGATTTCCATCGGCCGGGTCCAGTACGTTCACATCATGGCAGCAACGGATACCGGGCCCCGGTTCGCGGGTTCGCCGGGCTCGGTGAGGGCCGGGTGGCAGGCCGGGGCGGGAGCCGCCCACGGCGACCGGCATCTTGTACGTCCAGGCCGACAGCACCTCATAGGTGGCGCCGAAGAACGGGATGGCGCGGTTCAACTTCTCGACGAGGAAGGGCGCCTCGTCGATGTTGTAGTAGACGTAGTTCACCATCTGGGCGGCGTGCTGGCGTGCCAGCTTGTCCGCCACTTCGGCGGGGACGCCGATCTTGTCGTAATTGGTGCGCCACCTGCGGTACTCGCTGATCCATGCGGGGCGACGGTTCATCACCTGGGTTGCGGACTCACCGGCTGTGCGGAGAACGAAGTCTCCCAGCCTCCGCAGCATCCCGGCGTCACCCTCCATGAAGCGGGGGTCGAAGGATGGGGCGGGGATATTGGCCGGCATAGGCAGGGCGGTATTCTTCAGCTCCGCGGTTATCTCACCCAGGCGCCGGGCGCCTGCGCCCACATTCGACCGTGACAGGTCGATGGCGTACTGGGCACCGTCGAGGTCAGTGTTGATTTTCCGCGTCTTCAGGAAGTCGGTGACGATCTCCACCTGCTCGTCCACCGTCTTGTTCGCCAGGAAGGGGGCGAATAGGGTCTCCACCTCACCGCGCAGCAGTTCGTCCATGTAGCGGTTGGCGAGGGCGAGGTCATCGGCCTCGTCCGGGAACCGCTGGATCATCTCGGACTTCATCAGTTGCCACCGGCTGTGGCCCACCACCGCAGAGGCGGCGGCATTGCCGGGCACGGCCTCGCCGGCAAGCGAGGCAGCGTATCGGCGCAGCGCCATCTTGCCGTAAGGGTCCTCCACAAGCTCGACAAGCTTCTGCGCCCAGGTCTGTCCGTAGTTGCGGGCACCTTGCTCGGGCATCCCGCGCACCCACTGTGCGGCTCGGGTGGCGTCGGAGCTGCCGACAGCTCCAGCGAAATACACGTTGGCGAGCTTCTGCTGTATCTCGGGGAGGTCGTCTACGAGGTCGAAGTCGGACGGCGGCCCGAGGTCGGCCAGCTTCGACTCCGCCTTGGCGATTTTCTCGGCTCGGCGCTTCACCGCCCAGGGCACCGACTTGAT
>CAYPTG010000329.1:0-2844 GCA_964413455.1 uncultured Mycobacterium sp.
AGTTCGAAATGTCGCTGGCTCCGGCATCCCCGGTGGCGGCCGCCGACCAGCTGGTGCTGGCTCGGCTCGTCATCGCCAGGGTTGCCCGCAACCACGGCATGCGGATCAGCATGTCACCCGTCCCGTTCGCAGGTAGCGTGGGTTCCGGTGCGCACCAACACTTCTCACTACTGAGGCACGGTATTCCGCTGTTCTCCGGTGGCCACGGCCCGCAGGGGCTGACCGCCGATGGCGGCGCCGCGATCGGCGGAATCGTCGCCGGCCTGGCGCAGGCGCAACTGATCTTCTGCGGCTCGATCGTTTCCGGGCTGCGCATGCAACCCGGAAACTGGGCCGGCGCACACACCTGCTGGGGCACCGAGAATCGGGAGGCTGCGGTGCGCTTCCTGCCGGCCACCTACGGCAATCCGCACGGGGCCAACATCGAGGTCAAAGTCGTTGACCCGTCGGCCAATCCCTATCTTGCCAGCGCGGCGATCCTCGGCCTGGCGCTCGACGGTATCGAGCGCGGCGCCGCTCTACCCCAGGAGATCATCGTCGACCCGCAGACCCTGTCCGATAACGAACGACGGCATGCCGGTGTCGCCCGGCTGACCGATAATCAAGCCGAAGTCATTGCGGCGCTGGACTCTTCGCATCTGATGCGTGGCATCCTCGGCGATTCGGTGGTCGACACAAGCGTCGCCGTCCGCCGTTACGAGAACGACAACTATGCCAACCTGAGCCCGGAGGAACTCACCGACACCTTCCGGATGGCCTGGAGCCTATGACAGTAGCCGGCCTGCCGGGCTTGCTCATCGCCTCGGGATCCGATCGCGGTAGGGTCTATCGGTAATGAAAACCATTTCCAGGAGATCGTTGATCCCCGAGGCGGCATCCATGCCGATCCTCGTCGCGATCGTCGTCGCTCTGGCGTTTCTGGGCCGGCCATTGCGGTCGCTGGTCTACAACAGCGCCGCGCTGTCCACGGCCGGGACGGTCTTCTGCGGGGTGTTCGTCCAGGCCCTGCCGTTTCTGGCGCTCGGGGTACTGCTGAGCGCGCTGATCGCGGTGTTCGTGACCCCCGACCGGCTGGCCCGATGGCTGCCGAAGCGCCCAGCGGCGGCGGTGGTGGTGGCCGCGGCCGGGGGAGCGGCGCTGCCCGGTTGCGAATGCGGGTCAGTGCCGATGGCCCGCCGGCTGTTCGGTGAGGGATCGGTGGGCGCGGCAGCGCTGGCCTTCATGTTGGCCGCTCCGGCCATCAACCCGATCGTGGTGGTGTCGACCGCGGTGGCGTTTCCTGGCCAGCCGCGGATGGTGGTCGCGCGTATCGCCGCCTCCCTGCTGACCGCCATCGTCATGGGATTGATCTGGTCACGGTGGGGACGCGCCGAGTGGATCACCCGGCGGCTGCCGCGCGCGGTTGCCGGGGAGGGCTCGCGCTGGCGCACCTTCACCGAGGCCGCACGGCACGACTTCATCCAGGCCACCTCGTATCTGGTGCTGGGTGCGGCCGCCGCGGCGGCCCTGCATGTGGTCGTTCCGAGCTGGCTCATTGAGCGGGTGGCCGGTCAGCTGCTCATCGGGGTGCTGGTGATGGCCGTGCTGGCGGTGGTGCTGGCACTGTGCTCGGAAGCCGACGCCTTCGTGGCCGCCAGCCTGACCATGGTGCCGCTGTTGCCCAGGCTGGTGTTCCTGGTGGTGGGTCCTGCCGTTGACATCAAGCTGTTCGCCATGCAGTCCGGCGTGTTCGGCCGCCCCTTCGCGATGCGATTCGCCCCGGTGACTTTCGTTGTTGCCACCGTCACGGCAGTCGTCGTCGGGTTGCTCGTCTTGGGAGGCGGCGGATGAGCCGGGAAGCCGAAAACGCCCTGCTGCTGCTGATCGGCATCGCGACGGCGATGATCACCATCGGCGGCGCCTACACCCGCTACGTCAAGCCGTCGCTGCTGCCGTGGCTGGCCGTGTCGGCGGTGGTGCTGATCGTTCTGGCGCTGGTATCGATCGCTGCCGACGTCCGCGGCGGCGGGGCCGTCGACGACGACCACGATCACGACGACCATGGTCATCGGGGTTCGGTGGCCTGGCTGCTGCTGATCCCGGTGGTGGTGCTGATCTTCGTGACGCCGCCGGCGCTGCGCCCGCAGGCCGCCGCATCCAAAGTCACCCCGGTGTCGACGCAGGTGCTCAGGCGTCCGTTCCCGGCGTTGCCGGAAGGCCGTGCGCCGGAGGTATCGCTGCCGGACGTGATGATCCGGGCGGCCCAGGACTCGGCCGGAACGCTGAACGACCGGCTCATCACCGTCGTCGGGTTCACCCTCCCCGCCGACGGCGGGGTGGACCTGGGCCGGGTGACAATCATCTGCTGTGCCGCTGATGCCCAACTTGCCCGGATCCATCTAGGCGGGCCGCAAGCGGCGGAAATCGCGGGCTACCCCGAACAGACCTGGCTGAGGATCGAGGGCGTCGTCATTCCCGGTGCGGCAGACGGTGATTCGACGGTGAAACCGACCATGCAGGTCCATTCCGCGACCCGGATTGACGCCCCGGACAATGTGTATGCGTCCTAGGCCGAATTGCCCGAATTGCAGTACGAGCGGGTCGCGGAGTCCAATGCCTGTCGGTAGAGCGAGTCGAGGCCGCGATCGGTGGCGACGGCGGCCTTCGCCGACGCAAGTCGGGCCGGGCAGTCCGGTGACCGCAGTACCGGCCACTGCTCGGCGATTTCGTCGACCATGCGGTGATTGAGGCCGTCGATCAGCGCCCGGGAAGTCGATAGGTCCGGCGCGGAAACCGGGGCGGCGGCCGGGTCGAGTTTCCACCAGGAGAACCGGCCGTATTCGACCGCCTCGGTGGCGTCGATCT
>CAYPTG010000330.1:0-2835 GCA_964413455.1 uncultured Mycobacterium sp.
ACGGCGAAGATCCCGCTCGCGGAGGGGCTCGAACGCACCGTGGCCTGGTACCGCGAGAACGTGGGCTCGATCCGCGAGTAGCGGAGCCTGGACGCGACGTGATCGCTGGGTCTCGGGGTGGACCTCAGACACCGGCACGGCGACGCTCGCCGGCGCGGTCGTGTTCGTGGGCACGCGCACCGCGCTCGAAGATCTCAAGGCCGAGGTGGGCCGGGCGGCCTACCGGGGTCGGCGCGTCGCGCGGGTGAGTGGCGCCCATCCGGTCGGCGATAACGGCACCGTGCCGCGTTCGCCTCGCCGCCTGTGGCGGGCGGACGCCCAGGCCAGTGGCCACTCGACCGGTCCGACGCCGAGCAGCCGCGGCCACGCTCAAGGCCACCGCATACCACTTCTGCTATCATCGAAGAATGAAAGGCATGGGGAACGATCTCATTCGTGAGGCGCGAAAGCGCCGCGGGCTCACGCAGGCCGAGCTCGCCGAGCTCGCCGGCACGACGCAGTCGGCGATCGCCCGGCTCGAGTCGGGCCGCACCGCTCCGAGCTTCGACGATGTCATCCGGTATCTGCGTCTCATGGACCTCGATCTCGACTTCATGATTGTCGAGCGCGACGACTCGGACTGGATTCAGGCACAGCGCCTGCTCGGCCTCGGCCCAGAGGCGCGGCTTGACCGCTTCGATGACTTCCGGGAGCAGGCCGAGGCATTCCGGAGCGCACACGTTGCCTAAGTTCGACGCGATCGCACTGTTGGGCGCGCTCGACGCGCGAGGCGTCGATTACGTGCTGATCGGCGGATTCGCCACGATCCAGCATGGATCACCCTTCCTCACCCAGGACGTGGACATCACGCCGGAACGATCGCAGGAGAACCTCGCGCGATTGTCAGACATGCTGAGTGATGTGGGCGCGAAGGTACGTACGCAGTCCGAACCCGCCGGCCTGCCCTTCGGTCACGACGCGACGTCACTTTCCGCCGCTGGCGTGTGGAACCTCGTGACCGATCACGGCGACCTCGATATCTCCTTCATCCCGAACGGCACCGAAGGGTACGAGGATCTCGTGCGCGAAGCGCTGGTGATGGACATCCGCGGCGTGAAGGTGCGCGTCGCCTCGCTCGCTGACATCATCCGGTCGAAGCAAGCCGCCAACCGCCCGAAAGACCAGCGCGTGCTCCCGACACTGCGCGAGATCCTCGCCTACCAGCGCCACGCGAAGAACCGCCCACCCGACGCCGACGCCGGCTTGGGATCCTGAGGGTTGCGCGCGCGGCCGGCTGCGGCATCCGTCACTCAACTCGTTGGCGACCGACCCCTCAAACAAAGGCCGATTCTGCGCGTTGACCGGATCGCGAACATGTTGATTCGGCGGAGGAAAAGGCGAAGCGCAGCAGAGCGCGAGGGAGGGGAGGGATGGGAAGAAACGAGGGAAGAACACCGGAAAAGATAGCCGGATGCCGCGACACGCCGAGTTTGCAGGGCCTTTTCAAAGTCCGGTGAGTTGGATGGCGTGGTGGGGGTTGCGGGCGTAGTGGCGTGTGGCGGCGGCGAGGTTGGTGTGTCCGGCGAGTCGGTGGATGCTGATGGCGAGGTTGCGTAGCGATGCCATCAGGTGCGCGGCGGTGCCGGCGCGCACCTGTGAGGCGTCTTCGGCGTAGCCGGTGTCGCGGACCCAGTGCAGCCGGTTCTCGATGCCCCAGTGCCCGCGCAGCAGTGCGGCCAACTGGGCGGGAGTCGCGTGGCCCGGTGACAGCGAGGTGATCGCGTAGACGATCTCACCGGTGGTGTCGTCGGTGTCGTGCTGGTGTCGGCCGCGTTGGATGCGGATGATCTGCGCGACGTGGGGGAACCGGATCCGGGTGGGTGCGGGCAGGACGGTGGTCTGCCAGCTGCTGGTACGGCCGTGGCCTTTCTCCGTGCACGCGTGCTGCGGCTGGTGCCGGGACCAGCTGGTGGCTGAGATCTCCCGGTGCAGTGCCTTCGCGTTGTGCTTCACGGTGAACAGGTAGTGACCGCCACGGGAGATAATCGCGTCGGCTTGCTGCGGCAGGGTATGCAACGCGTCGGCGGTGATCACGTGGCCGTGAAGCGGCCCGATTCGGTCCAGCAGGACTGGCAGGTGCGGGATCTCGTTGGTTTTCTCTGCCACCGATTCTTGGCCGATCACGGTGCCGGTGCCATGGTCGAACGCGGCCATCAGGAAGGTGCGGGTGCCGCCGGCGTGCTTGGCGCCGCGCACTTCCTTCCCGTCGACCGCGATCGCCGGCAGGGGCGCGGCGGAGCCTGCGGTGCGGTGGGCCCGGGCGGTGATCCACCCGCTGATGGCGGTGTCGAACGCGACCGCGTCGGCGCCGGCCAGAATCCGGTGCAGCGTGGACAGCGACGTCGGCCGCGTCCATGCCGTGATCAGATTCCGGTGATGCGCGTCGGCGGCCCACTCCGCGATCATCGTCAACGACCGCGAGCCAGACAGCACCGCGGCGGTGGCCGCTAACAGCAATTCGAGGAACGCGTATCGCACCCCGCGGCGGGAACGCGGATCGGCAAGCGCGGACAGCGCGTCGCGAAGCGAGGGCAGATCGGCGTCGGACCAATCCGCCACGACAGCAAGGTGGCGCGAGGTCAGCAGGGTGAGCGAAGATGGCATCAGAGACTCCTGTTGCTCCGAGGGTTGTGGTAACCACCCGGATTAACAGGAGTTCTCTTTGATTAACAGCGACCACGCCGAGGACCGCCGCGGCAGCAGCCGACCACATCGACAGTCACGACTTTGAAAAGGCCCTGCCGAGTTTGCGACACGCCCGGGCGACACGTACACTAGTGAGGTTCCACATTCCGG
>CAYPTG010000331.1:0-2827 GCA_964413455.1 uncultured Mycobacterium sp.
CAAAGAAGTGCCCGAGTGCCCGGCCCGGATCGGGGTGGCCTCCGGTGAGGTGGTGGCCGGCAACGTCGGCGCCCGGGAACGCTTCGAGTACACGGTGATCGGCGGCCCGGTGAACGAGGCGGCCCGGCTCAGCGAGGTGGCCCGCACCGAGCGCTACCGGGTGGTGGCCTCGGCGGCGACGGTCGCCGCGGCCTGCGGAGCCGAGCAGCGCCTCTGGCGCACCGGCAAGGCGGTGCGGCTGCGCGGGCATGACCAGCGGGTGACCATCGCCAGCCTGATCGACGCCCCGTCCTGATTCGCGGCCTGACCGGCTAGTAACCAGCCCCTGACCTACTGCGCCGACTCGCGAGCAACCTCGTCAACTGCGGTGTGCCGCAACCACTCCCGGGCCGCGGCGACCGCATCATCGAGGGTGCGAAACACCGCGTCGTCGAAACCCCGGCCCGGGCGGATGACGGCGGCGTCCGGGTCGACCAGCAGGCCCAGCTTGCCGGCGTCGTGCAGGGTGCTGCTCATGCCGGCCAGCAGCGTGCGGGCCGGATCGTTGATGGAGTCCACCCGGGTCACGTCGAGGATCGCCACGGCGAAGCCGTCACCGTCCCGGTCGACGGTGCGCAGCACCTTCTCGGCGCCGGCGAACATCAGATCGCCGTGCATCTCGTAGACCCGCACCCCCTCGGTGGCGTTGTAGACCGCCCGGATGGTGGCCCGCGACTCCCGGCTGACGGTCAGGAAGTGCAGACCGAGCCGCTGGGACAGCGCCCGGCAGGCCAGCACGCCACGCACGCTGTTGCCGCGGGCGTCCAGCAGCGGTGAGTAGACGCCGATGCCGAGCTGGCCGGGGAGCACCGCCGCGATCCCGCCGCCGACCCCGCTCTTGGCGGGCATGCCGACCGCGCTCACCCAGTCACCGGCGCCGTTGTACATCCCGCAGGTGACCATCACGCTCAACGTGCGCTGCACCACCTCGGCGCTGATCACCCGACGGCCGGTCTGCGGATTGATACCGCCGCGGGCCAGGGTGGCCGCCATCCGGGCCAGATCGACGCTGGTGACCCGCAGCGAGCACTGGCGGAAGTACACATCGAGCACCTCGTCGGGGTCATCGAGTACCCCGAAGCTGGTCAGCATGTAGGCGATCGCCCGGTTGCGGTTCCCGGTGGCCTTCTCCGAGCGATACACCTCCTCGTCGAGTTCCAGCGGGCGGCCCGCGCAGGCGGAGTAGAAGTCGCAGATCATGGCGAACCGCTCGTCGGGGCTGGCGCCGGGCACCAGCGAGACCGCCGCAATGGCGCCGGCGTTGATCATCGGGTTCTTCGGCGTCTTGGTGTGCTCATCGACGCTGATCTCGTTGAAGGCGTCACCGGAGGGCTCCACGCCGATCTTGGCGTCCACCAGCTCGCGGCCGGACTGTTCCAGGGCCAGCGCGTAGGTGAACGGTTTGGAGATCGACTGGATGGTGAATGGCGTTCGGGCATCACCGGATTCGTAGACGAAGCCGTCGGCCGCCGAGAGCGTCAGGCCGAACCCGGTCGGGTCGACGTCGGTCAGTTCCGGGATGTAGTCGGCCAGCGCCCCGTCATCGACGCCGGCGTATTCGGCCACCAGCTGATCGAGGTACTGCTGAACCAGGTCGGCCATCGTCGGATCTTAGCGACCGGCCACCCACTCACCGGTCGAACGGCGGGTCGCCGACACCGGCGATCATGTGGGTGCCCCACGGCGTCTGCTCCACCACCCGCGCGGCGACGGTCCGTTCGTCGATGGTCAGCGTCACCCCGGCCGAGCGGGCCCGGGCGGTGTCGGGCAGCGCGTCGAACACCGTGCCCTGCCAGTGGTAGCGGCCGTCGATGGCGTCCAGATGCCCGGTCAGCCGGACCCGGCTGGGGATGTCGTGGCCGCTGACGGTGACGGTGGCCGGCCCATCGTAGAGATCGTCCGGTCCGGGCTCCGAGCCGCTGAGATAGAACCGGGAGGCCACCGGCTCGGGACGCCAGCGGTGTAGAACGATCCGGCCCTTGGGCTCGACCCGGGCCGCACCGGAGCGTTCGATCAGCCGCAGGCAGCGGGCCACATAGCGGGCTTGACGGTTGACGTCGGGACCGGGGATGCGGAAGTAGTTCGGGAAGCCGTGGCTGGCCACCGTCGGGTTCGGTGACGGCCGGGCGTCGACGACGACCGCGGCGGTGGCGATGTCGCCGTCAGCGGTGGTCACCGTCCAGGTTTCGGTGGCGTTGTCGAACCGAGCGTCGGCCGCGTCGGGCAGCACGACGGCGTCGACGATGTCCAAGGCCGGCGGGGCCGTGCCGATGACGACGACGCTCACAGGAATCCGGCCCGCCGCCACATCCGCCGGCTCAGCCGTCCCATCAGGCCAACCTCCTCGAAAAAGCTGCCCAGCGGGAGGAACGATTCGCGGCACTTCTGCTGGAAATGGGGGTTGGCCCGGGAGATCCGTCGCGCCCGCTTGCCGTCCAGGCCGGCGCGTTCGAACTGCACCGGCAGGGTGAACAGCATTCGGTAGAACGGGCCGCCGATACCGTGCAGATTGGCGATGAAAACCTTGCGGTACCACGGCATGGCCGGAACGTCCTTGCGCAGGCCGTCGCGGGCGAACTGGATATGTCGGGCCTCTTCGGTGACGTGGATGCGCATCAGCCGCCGCACGATGGGCTGAATGTCGGGGTTGTCGAGGATCTGCCGCTGCAACGCGTCGAAGACCTCTTCACCGACCAGGGCGGCTCCCCACAGCACCGGGCCACGAAAGACGAAGGGTCTGCTGCACGGACAGGTGACATCTGAGATGGCTTGCCCGGGAGGGCCGGCT
>CAYPTG010000332.1:0-2810 GCA_964413455.1 uncultured Mycobacterium sp.
TCTCCATCCTGGAGTCCGCCCTGCCCGATGTGCGGGCGCTACGCCAGCAGTACCCCGACGCGGTGGTGCTGCCCGGGGCCACCGCGCTGCCGCCGCCAAGCGGGCGGACCGGGGTGCACAAGCCGCCGGCGGCGCTGCCGATGATCGGGATGCGGCTGGCCCGCGGATTGGTCCACCAGTTGCGCGCCGCGGACCCGGCGCACCACGAACGTCCGCAGCTCAACGTCGCCACCCAGGACGCGCGCTGGTTCCTGCTGTGCAACGTCGACGGGGTGACCGTCACCACCGCTGACGGCCGCGGCGTGGTGTACCGGCAGCGCGACCGGGCGAAGATGGCAGAACTGCTGAAAACCTCACTGCGCCAGCATGTCCGGCTGGCTCGCGAGTACGACCGGATGCGTAAGGTGTACCGCGAGGCGCTGCCGGAACTGTCCAGCACACAGAAATGGGAGACCGTGCTGCTCGACGATTCGCCGGCCCATGTCTAAGCCGATGTATGGGGCGTCCCCGGCCGGCCCGCCCACCGGGGAAGTGGGGCTGCTGGTCGACGTGCAGTCCAAGCTGGCCAACCCGGCGACGGTTGCGGTCGCCCGTGGAATGTCGCACTTCGGTGAGCACGCCGCCGGCTGGGTGGCGCTGTCCGGTGTCGGGGCGTTACTGAGCCGCACCCGGCGGCGGGACTGGCTGCTGGTCGGTGTCGGGGCGGTAGCCGCCCACGCCGCGGCGATCCTGATCAAGCTGGCGGTCCGCCGGCACCGGCCGCACCACCCGCGCGTCGCGATCAATGTCGGCACCCCCAGCGCGCTGAGCTTCCCGTCCGCCCATGCAACGTCCAGCACGGCCGCCGCTATGCTGCTGTGCCGGGCTACCCGGTCGCCGTTGCCGCTGGTCGCGGTGCCGCTGATGGCGCTGTCCCGGCTGGTGCTCGGCGTGCACTACCCCACCGATGTGCTCGCTGGGATGGCCGTCGGCGCCACCGTCGCGGGGGCGACAAGCCGTCTCGGCGGCCGGAAGGAGTGAACAACCATGAGTGAGACAGCGCTCGCCGGTCCACCGACCAATCTGTTCACCGGCATCATCAAGGCCGTCCGGCCCCGCCAGTGGGTGAAGAACCTGCTGGTCCTCGCCGCTCCGTTGGCCGCACTCGGCGCCACCGTCAGCTACGACTACCGCGACGTGCTGTTCAAGGTGTTCATCGCCTTCGTGGTGTTCTGCATGGCGGCCTCGTCCATCTACCTGGTCAACGACGCCAGAGATGTCGAAGCCGACCGGGCGCATCCGACCAAGCAGTTCCGGCCGATCGCGGCCGGCGTGCTGCCGGTCGGTATGGCCTACGGGATCGCTGTGCTGCTGGCCGCGGGCTGCCTGACCCTTTCCTGGTGGACCACCCCGAAGCTGGCCCTGGTGATGGCGGTCTATCTGGCGATCCAGCTGGCCTACTGCTTCGGGCTGAAACACCAAGCGGTGCTTGACATCTGCATCTTGTCTTCGGGTTTCCTGATCCGCGCCATCGCCGGTGGCGTGGCCGCCGGAATCCCGCTGTCCCAGTGGTTCCTGCTGGTGATGGCATTCGGTTCGCTGTTCATGGCCGCCGGCAAGCGGTACGCCGAACTGCAACTCTCGGAGCGCACCGGAGCCAAGATCCGCAAGTCACTGGAGAGCTACACCAGCACCTACCTGACATTCGTCTGGACGTTGTCGGCCACCGCGGTTGTGGTCTGCTACGGCCTGTGGGCTTTCGAGCGGGACGGCGGCCGGGGATCATGGTTCGTCGTTTCGATGATCCCGTTCACCATCGCCATCCTGCGCTACGCCGTGGACGTCGACGGCGGCCTGGCCGGCGAGCCGGAGGAGATCGCGCTGCGCGATCGGGTGCTGCAACTGCTGGCCCTGGCGTGGATCGGAACTGTCGTTGCCGCCGCCGTCTTCAGCTAGCGCGCCGGCCAGTACCGCACTGACCCGGATCAGCCTGTGGGCCACGGTGTTCGTGGTCTCCGTGCTGTGGAGTTGGGGGATGTGGCAGCGGCGCTGGATTGCCGACGACGGCCTGATCGTCTTGCGGACCGTCCGAAACCTGTTGGCCGGCAACGGTCCGGTGTTCAACGCCGGTGAGCGGGTGGAATCCAACACCTCCACCGCCTGGACCTATCTGGTGTACCTGGGCAGCGTGATCGGTGGACCGCTGCGCCTGGAGTATGTGGCGCTGGCGCTGGCGCTGGCGCTGAGCATGGCCGGGGTGGTGCTGGCGATGCTGGGCACCGCCCGGTTGTGGCGACCGAGCCTGGCCGGCCGGCGCGCGCTACTCCTGCCGGCAGGAGCGCTGGTGTACATCGCTGTTCCGCCAGCCCGGGACTTCGCCACCTCCGGTCTGGAGAACGGCTTGGTGACGGCCTGGCTGGGCGGGCTGTGGTGGCTGATGGTCACCTGGGCCCAGCCCGCCGGACCTTCCGGCGGTAAGGCCCAGTCCGCCCAAGATTCCGCGAGCCGCCGCGGGCCGGTGTTCATCGCCGGGCTGGCCTTCGTCGCCGGGCTCAGTGTGCTGATCCGCCCGGAACTCGCGCTGATCGGTGGCCTGGCCCTGGTGATGATGTTGATCGCCGAGCCGGGCTGGGCCCGTCGGGCGCTGATCATCGCGGCCGGCGGCCTGCTGCCGGTCGGCTACCAGATCTTCCGAATGGGCTATTACGGGCTGCTGGTGCCGCAGACCGCGCTGGCCAAGGATGCCTCGGGCAGCAAGTGGGGCCAGGGCATGGTGTACCTGCATAACTTCAGCTCGCCGTATGCGCTGTGGCTGCCGGTGCTGCTGCTGA
>CAYPTG010000333.1:0-2805 GCA_964413455.1 uncultured Mycobacterium sp.
GCGCCCTCGGCGGCCGTGCCGGATAGCGCGACGCGGGTGGCTTCGGCCCGCACATCGGCGCGGGACCGCTGGCAGCCGGGGCTGCCCACGCACGCGCTGACGTCCAGCCAGGGGGAGGTGTCGTCGAACACCAGCCCCAGCGGAGCCAGCACCCGCAGCGCGGTGTCGGCCACCGATTCGGTCAGGTCGCACACCAGCAGCGACCGCCACGGGGTGATGACCACCGGGGCGTCGATGGCGGCGACGAACTCGGCTTGCCGCGCGGAGAGCGTCCCCAGCGGGACGACGGCCCCCAGCGTCACCTGGTCATCCGGTCGCTCCTGGTCGATCCAGCCGAGACGTGTGGGACGGTGCAAGGGTGGGAACCGCCCGCCGGCGGCGGCCGAGCGGTCAAACCCCGTCAACAGCGCATCCTGATCGGCCAATTCGCTGACCCGCCAAGCATTTGCGCGAACCTCAAGAAACCGTCGGGCTACCGTCAGCAACGCGGGTACACCCTCATGACGGCCTAACCGAACCCCGGTGTCGACACCGGCGAGCAGCAGCGCCACCCCGTCGGCGAAAACATGCAGACCGGCGTCGGCGGCCAGCCCGGACACGTCGGCGCTGCCGTCGTCGATGCTGAACCAGAACCGGCCCGGCAGCCTGGCCAGCTCCGGGTCGGCCTGCAGGGCGCGGTCCAACTCGCTGACCCAGCCCCGCACGTCGGCCAGCCCGCCGACCCGTCCGGACAGCGGCGAGGCGACGATATTGCGCACCCGCTCATGGGTGGCCGACGGCAACAGCCCGGCGTCGGCCACCGCACCGGCCAGCGCCGCCGGGTCGGTGATCCCGCGGATCTGCACGTTGCCCCGGGTGGTGAGTTCCAGCGTGCCGCTGCCGAACCGGGCAGCGGCCTCGGCCAGCGCCTGCAACGCCGAAGCGCCGATCATTCCGCCGGGTAGCCGGATGCGGGCCAGCGGGCCGTCGGCGGCCTGATGGGTGTGCAGCGCGCCGGGGCAGGCGTCCTGGTCACCGGTCCTGCGCACCCACCCACGGTACGACGCGGGCCGTGCCACCATGGAACCGCAGCGGAATTTGCCCGCACCGCCGGCAGCGGCGGACAGGGCCGCGCCAGGCAGGGGAGGAGCACCACCATGACGCGCCTCGCCGGAGACAGCAGGCAGCTGGGACGGGTGGCCGTCGTGCTCGGCTTGCTGTTCGCTGCGGGGGTGACGTTGCGCGGGACGTTGCCGGTCCGGCACCCGCCGCGCGACCCGGCCGCCGACAACCCAGGCTCGCTGACCGGAGTGATCGCGCTGCTGAGCGTGTCGCTGCTGGTCATCGCGATCGCGCTGTTCCGCCGCGATCGGTTGCCGCCCCGGCCGCCGGCCCGGGAGCTCCCCGACCGCCGCCGCGGCAGCCGGGGCGGCTGGAATCTGCGGCTGGGCCTGATCGCGCTCGGCCTGCTGATCGCCTGGCTCGCGGCCGTGATCGTGCTGCACCGGCTCGGCCTGGAACCCGGCCCCCGGCGGCTGCCGACACCCGCGGTTGTCCCCGACGCCGACGTCCCGGCGCCGGGAACCCGGGCGCCGAAGGCGTCGGCTCCCCACGGGGACACCTTGCGGATTCTGATGGCCGCCACCGCCGTACTGGTGGTAATGACCGTCGCCGCAACGGTTCTCACCGCGCTGCGCCGGCCCCGCGCCGACATCGCCGGACTCGCCGACCTGCCGGAGGCCGGCGGACCCGAGCAACCCGAGCCGTTGGCGCTAGCCGCCCAACAGGGCCTGGCCATGGTGAGAGACTCCCGGTTGCCACCGCGGCAGGCGATCATCGCCTGCTACGCGGCGATGGAGCGGGCGCTGGCCTGCGACCCGGACGCCGCGCCGCAGGCCGCCGACACCCCGTCGGAGGTGCTGGCCCGGGCGGTCGGCAACCGCAGCCTGCGCCCCGGCAGCGCCGCCGAGCTGGTCGCGCTGTTCACCGAGGCCCGGTTCAGCCGGCATGTGATGACCGAAGAGCACCGCGGCGCTGCCCAGAAGGCGCTGCGGACGGTGCTGGACGAGCTGTCCTCAAACTCACGGAGCCCGGTGTGAGCCGGGCGGTGGTCGGCGGGTTTCTCATCGTGCTGCTCGCCGAAGGGGTGGGGGCGCTCCTGGGTTGGCGCTGGGCACTGCCGGTCGCCGGTGCGGGCCTGGCGGCGCTGGCAATTCAATTGCGCGGCAACCTCGCCGGGGTACGCGCTGACACTGCCGACGACCCCACTACGGACCCGGCGCTTGAAGCCCTACACCGATGGAAGTCGCAAACCGAGTCGATGATCCGGTGGGCCGACGGCACCCGAGGCGACTGGGACCGCTATCTGCGGCCCAAGCTGGCCCGCGACTTTCTGCAGGCCACCCGGCAGAAGGAGCCGGGTTCGGTCGCCGCGGCCGGGCGGCTGCTCTTCGGCGACGATCTGTGGCCGTGGGTGGACCCGCACAACGTGACCCCGGCGCGCAAGCACGACCCCGCCCCGGGCCGGGCGGCCCTCGACACCATCCTCCGGCGTTTGGAGCAGGCATGAGCGCCACCGAGACCACCGCGCTGTGCGAGGCCGTCCTGGACGAGATGGAACGCGCCATCGTCGGGAAACGCGCCGCACTGTCGCTGATCCTGACCACCGTGCTGGCCGGCGGTCATGTGCTGATCGAGGACCTGCCCGGGATGGGTAAGACGCTGATCGCCCGGTCGTTCGCCGCCGCGCTGGGGCTGCGATTCACCCGGGTGCAGTTCACCCCCGACCTGCTGCCGGCCGACCTGCTCGGCTCGACGATCTACGAC
>CAYPTG010000334.1:0-1374 GCA_964413455.1 uncultured Mycobacterium sp.
ATCCTCGATCGCGCCAAGTTCCATGATGATCGCTTGCCGACGGGTCAGCCAGAGACGGCGCTCCGCGTCGGTCGTCGGGCGCTCATCGGTCGTGATGATCTTGAGCGGCTCGGTCGCGGTCACGGTCATCACTCCGCATCCTCCATGTCGATATCGAGCACAGCCGTCATGGTGCAGCGGCAGTTATGTGCTATAATGCCGTTGCACAGATATGCACCTGTCGCCGTCTGGAGGTTGTAAACCCAACCATGAAACGCCACGACATTGACGTCCCGAACCTGATCAATGAATACCTCGCCGGGGTGTCGGAGAAAGCGCTCGCCGAACAACGCGGAGTTAGCAGGCAGGTCATCCGCCGACGCCTGCTCGAATCGGGGATTGAGCCCCGTGATCGCAGTCAAAGCATGGTCGCCAGAATGTCTCGCACTAGCCCCGAGGAACGCTCCGCCCTTACTGCCGCTGCTCATGATGCTGTCAGGGGCAAGAGCCGGACACCGGACGACTTGGAGCTTCGCGCTATCACTCGCCAGATCACCCGCCAATACGTTGGCCGGGGCGAGGATGTTTTGCGCGGATGGCTGTTGAATCGCGGATTGAACCCGGTCCCACAACTCGCCGTTGATCGGTACAATCTTGATATCGCCATTCATCCCATCGCCGTGGAACTGGTTACGAGCCCCTGCAACCCTATGCGCCGCGCTAGTGAGATCAAGAAGACGGAACACCTCACCAATAGCGGCTGGCGCGTTATCTGGGTGTGGATTGGTCGTCCCGGGATTCTCGAAGAGGCGGTAGCCGATGAGATTGTTGCCGACTTCGAGCGCACCCAACGTGATCCATCCCTGATCGGTCAGTACCGGGTGATTAGGGGTACCGGAGAGGAAGCGGCCTTCCCCTAGATCAATCCGAACCATCGGGCCGTCATACCAACGGGCCATCGCAAGATCAACGCCTTCTGCGTAGACCATTGCATCAGCCGGGAAGCAGTTCACCACTTCCGACGCTGGCCCGCCGATACCAGGCGCCTGCATCCGGTTCCCGCCGACGGTGAAGTCGTCGTCCAGCCCCACGATCTGCCCGTGCGCGGCAACGTGACTTGACCGGGTGCGATCGTCCAGCGCCGACAGCCAGCGCTTTCCGCCAACCACGCCCGACTGTGCCCAGCTCATCAGGTCGGCGTTGGAGTGTGTGATATTCGATTCGGTGCGGGCAATGGTTTCGCTGCTCGACCGGATGCGGTCGCCCATGACGTCCTTGACGCGATCAGCCATCTTGTCGACCGATTCGCCCGCCTGATAGCCCTCTCCGAGCGATTCCTTCAGCTTTGTCCAGGTGGTTTCGTTGACCTCCTGGGCGAACCGCTGCACCTGCTTT
>CAYPTG010000334.1:1384-2804 GCA_964413455.1 uncultured Mycobacterium sp.
GATCGAACAGATCGAAGCTGATGCCGACGCCCAGATCGCGCAGCGCTTCCTGCCCGGCATCGCGCAGGATGTCCCGCAGGACGGGCCGCAGCTCCTTCCGGAACGTGCTGATCCAGCGCGGCAGGTCGAACGGGTTCTCGATCGTCTCCGCCACGTCTCGGGTGGCACGCTGCCCCAGCTGCGCCAGAATCGATTGCCGCTGACGGCGCATCAGGTCCGCCGTAACGTCCCCGATCCGCTTTTCCCGTGGCTGCTGGCGCTTGTCGGCCCGCTCCATGAAGGCGCGGTGCTCCTGGCTGCCGTACTCGAGGGAGCGCGTCTTGCCGGCAGTGATCATGCGGGGTTCGTCGGCAGGTGGCTCTTCCACGTCAACCTCAGACGGCGGCGGCGGCACCGCGACCGGCTCAGGGAGTTCGGCGTCCTTAACTGGAGTGAGGCCAACAGGCGCCCACCACACGTCACCCCACGGTAGCGGATCCTTGCCCATTTCTTCACGCCACTCATTGACGAGCATGACGCCAGCAGCGATCTGTTCCTTATCGGTCGACCAGCGCGCCCGCTCCGCTTCCTGAAGGACGGGAACGACCGATGTATCGAGTTCAGCCACGTCCGCCTGGCGCGGGAAGAGCGGTAGCAGCTGCTCAGTCAGTTCGTTGGCGATAAAGCGCGCCTCCGGCATCAGCGTGCGGTACCAGAGGTCAAGCTGCGCGGCGTTGTAGTTCTCGTATGTCCGCTGTCCGGCCACCAGGTCAATCGGCACGCCGTAGGCGCGACAGACTTCCTCAAGCGACCAGTTGAGGGTACCCAGGAACTCCGCATCCTTCGGCGTCACGGATAGTGGCTTGAAGTCAATCTGCTGGCGCAACACGGCCCATTTGTTTGCGTTACGAGGATCGCGGAATCGGCGATTGACCGCGGTTTCGATCTGCTGGGCTTGCTCTTCCGTGAACGTTGCGTTGTTTCCGCCAGCCGGAGAGATCGTGCCGGCCATCTGAATGCCGTTGGAGAAGAGCTTGCTATTCGAGAATGCGGCTGATCGTCCGGCGTCCGCTGCCAGCATGGCCGATTGCAACGGCGACAAACCAGAGAACTCATCGGCTGGATTCGGGTACCGGAACCAGATCACCTCGCTGCGGTCAAGACGGATCGGTTGGCTGCCGTCATCCGGGATTAGCTCGAAATGACTGATGTAGTCCGTCTTGTGTGAGACAACGCGCATCCGGTCAGAACGTGCCCACCAAATCTCCCTTGGCTCGCGCATCCCGCTCTGACCACGATCAAGAATCCAGAACGTTTCGCCCCACAGCCCGAGGCTCATTTCGGTCATCTCGATCAGGCGCTGGAAGGTCCAGAAGGGATTGACCTTGTGCAACAGTTCGACCAGGCTGCCAGTGTCGACGTCGGCCTTCTTGCCCCTGTT
>CAYPTG010000335.1:0-2777 GCA_964413455.1 uncultured Mycobacterium sp.
CACTGGACATCGACCTCGACGCCGGCACCGAGAAACTCCGCGACGAGATCCGCGCCGAAGTGGCTGCGCTGAAAGCCATTCCGCGTGAAGAGCGCAACGTCGCGATTGCCGAGGGCGGCTGGGTGCAGCCGCACCTGCCCCGACCGTGGGGCCGGGCCGCCACCCCCACCGAGCAGATCATCATCGCCCAGCAGTTCGCCGCCGGCCGGGTCAAGCGGCCCAACCTGGGCATCGCGTCCTGGCTGATCCCGTCGATCGTCGCCTACGGCACCCATGAGCAGCAGCAGCGCTTCCTGCCGCCCACGTTCCGCGGTGAAATGATTTGGTGCCAACTGTTTTCCGAGCCGGGGGCGGGATCGGATCTGGCCGGCCTGACCACCAAAGCCACCAAGGTCGACGGCGGCTGGCGCATCACCGGGCAGAAGATCTGGACCACCGCAGCACAATTCGCGCAGTGGGGCGCGCTGCTGGCCCGGACCAACCCCGGTGCCCCCAAACACAACGGCATCAGCTATTTCCTGCTCGACATGACGCAGCCCGGCGTCGAAGTCAAGCCGCTGCGGGAGCTGACCGGCAACGCGATGTTCAACACGGTGTTCATCGACGACGTCTTCGTGCCCGACGATCTGGTGCTGGGCCAGGTCGATCACGGCTGGGAGGTCAGCCGCAATACCCTGACCGCCGAACGGGTTTCGATCGGCAGCGACGAACCGGGCTTCCTGCCGAACCTGAACCGCTTCGTGGAGTTCGTCGGCGAAGGGCAGTTCAGCCAGGTGGGCCAGCATCGGGCCGGCGAGCTGGTCGCCCAGGGGCACGCCGCGAAGTTGTTGAATATGCGCTCGACGCTGCTGACCCTGGCCGGTGGCGACGCGATGCCGTCGGCGGCGATCTCCAAACTGCTGTCGATGCGCACCGGGCAGGGCTACGCCGAGTTCGTGGTGTCGTCGTTCGGAATCGACGGCGCCATCGGTGACACCGATACCCCGATGGGCAAATGGTCGCAATACCTGCTGGCCAGCCGGGCGACCACCATCTACGGCGGCACTTCGGAGGTGCAGCTCAACATCATCGCCGAGCGGCTACTGGGTCTGCCCCGCGACCCGTAGCGGGCCCGGCGCCCCCAACAAGCCCGACAACACCTCAGCCGGGTGATCGCCGGGATTCATACGGCCACGGCTCGTTGCGTTCCGGCACCGACTCGGCCCGGCTCTGCTTGAGCCGCATCCGCAGATAGCCGCGCAGCTCATGCAACTCCGGGTCGTCCCAGCGGTTGTCGGCTTCGATCGGGTCGGCGGTCAGGTCGTAGAGCTCCCACTGGTCATCCAGCGGGCTGGTCCGGTAGACCTCGCCGCCCGGACCGTTGGCCGCCAGGTGCCGCACCCCCGGCTCGGTCCAGGTGGACGGGTCGTCGAAGCTGCGGACCAGCTTCCACAGATGCCCAGCGCCACCGGGTCCGACTTCCTCATCGACACTCAGCACCAAACCCTCGAAGTTGGCGGCGGTGTGCGCCGGAATCCGGATCCGCAGCGGCGCAGGAGGATTCGATGTCCGGCCCAGCCGACGGCCCAACCCGGACGCCCCGGAGTCACCTTCCAGGATGTTGTCCCGGGTCATCAGGTAGACCGCCCGCCGCTCATCGGCGGCGGCGCCGTCAACCACCGGCATCAGGTTCCGGCCGGGCAGCGGATGCACCTCGGAGAAGTCCGCACGCAGCGCCTCGGCCACCGCCGTGACGTCCACCCCGGCGGCGCCCAACAGCGTCGGCACCAGATCGACATGGGATGTCGGTGCGTCGATTACTCGCGCCTCGGTCGCCGCAGGCCCGACCCGGGCGATGGTGAACGGCACCCGGGTGGCCTCGTCGTAGAGGTTGAACCACTTTTGGTGCAGCCCTCCGTGGGCGCCCAACAGATCGCCGTGGTCGGCGGTGCGCACCAGCACCGCGTCGGACGAGCCGTCGGTGACCGCCCGGCGTACCCGGTCGATCGGGCTGTCCACCTCGGCGTGCAGCCGGTAGTAGAGGTCGCGGTAGCGCTGCTCGTTGCGGTCGTAGATGCGCTGCACCGCGGCGGCCGGGCCGTATCCGGAGTAGTAGACCTCCCGGAACGCGATCTGGGCGGCCGGTTTGCCGCGCAGATCCTCCAGTGCGGTCGGTGCCGCCGGTACCGGCGGCGGGTCCAGCGGTGACGGCCGTATCGGGCTGCGCAACACCCAGGTGGGGAACAGCACGATGTCGTGCGGGTTGACGAAGCTGGCCACTAACAGGAAGGGCCGCAACGCATCCGGGTCACCGGCGCGGCGCCGGGCATAGCGATCTTCCAGCCAGGCCACCACCCGGTCGGCGATCAGCGGGTCGCGGCGCAGCCCGCAGTTGGCCAGCCCCGCCCCGTGCGGTTCGGGTCCCACCCACCCGGAAAACCCGTAGCGGGCAAGGGGATCGGCATCCAGGTAGCGCTGCACCGCCGCCTGATCCACCACGCCGTCATCGTCGTTGGTGGCCAAGATCTTTCCGGTGACGGGATCTTCCAGGTCGGCGTGCGAGATGTGCCACTTACCGTCGTAGTGGGTGTCGTAGCCGGCCGCCCGGAACCAGTTTCCCAGGGTGGGCACCTCGCCGGGACGCAGCCAGCGCATCCGAGAATCGTTGTACGCCTTGCCGATTCCGTCGGTCTGGGTGACACCATGCAGATCGGGGTACTGCCCAGTGAAGATGGTGGGCCGGCTGGGCACGCAGGCCAGTGAGCCGGTGTAATGCCGGGTGAAGCTGACGCCGTGCT
>CAYPTG010000336.1:0-2753 GCA_964413455.1 uncultured Mycobacterium sp.
AAACCCCGTTCTTCGTCGGCGTCGGCCATCGCCAGCAGCGGCTCGATCGACTGGGAAAGCCCGTCCATCTGAGCCATCGGATCACCACGTTGCGCCAGCAGATCCGGCACCGTCGCCATGGTGTAGTCGTCGGGCGTCTCCGCGGCGGCGAGTTCCTCCCAGGTCAGCGGGGTGGACACGGTGGCAATCGGGGTGGCCCGCACCGAGTACGCGGCGGCGAAGGTCCGGTCCCGGGCGTTCTGGTTGTAGTCGATGAAGATGCGGGCGCCGCGCTCCTCTTTCCACCACGACGTCGTCACCAGTTCCGGTGCCCGGCGCGCCACCTCGCGGGCCAACGCGATGCCGGCCCGACGTACCTCGACGAAATCCCAGTCCGGCCGGATGCGCAGGAACACGTGCACCCCACGACCCCCGGAGGTTTTCGGGTAGCCGACCAGGCCGAGTTCGTCGAGCAGCGGCGCAAGCAGCTCGACGGCGACGGTGCGGGCCTCGGCGAAACCGGTGCCGGGCTGCGGGTCGAGGTCGATACGCAGCTCGTCGGGATGCTCGGTGTCCGGGCAGCGCACCGCCCACGGGTGCAGGGTGACCGCACCCATCTGTGCGGCCCACACGATGGCACTGGGGTGGGTGACCATCAGCGCGTCTGCGGTGCGACCGGACGGAAACGTCACCCGACAGGTTTTCAGATAGCCGGGATGTTTCTCCGGCACCCGTTTCTGATAGATCTGCTCGCCGTCGATGCCGTCCGGGAAACGCTGCAGGTGCGTCGGCCGGTCACGCAGCCCGGTGAGCATCGGTTCGGCTACCGCGCGGTAGTAGTCGATCAGCGCGCCCTTGGTGCCGCTCGTCCCGAGCCTGGGGAAAAAGACCTTGTCACGATTGGTGATTCGGACGGCGACGCCGTCGACGTCGATCTCCTCGGCAGCCGCGGCCATTAGTGACCCCGGCCTACGGATCGGCGTATGCCCACGCTTAAAAGTTACGCGTGCGCCGGGCGGCCGGTGGGACAGAATGAAACCGTGCAGCTTCCCGTGTCGCCCCCGGTGGCGCCGATGCTGGCCAAGTCGGTGCCGGCCATCCCGGAGGGCGCCAGCTATGAGCCCAAGTGGGACGGCTTCCGGTCGATCTGCTTCCGCGACGGCGACGAGATCGAGTTTGGCAGCCGTAACGAACGGCCGTTGACGCGTTATTTCCCCGAGCTGGTGGCCGCGGCCGGCGCGGAGCTGCCCCAGCGCTGCGTCATCGACGGGGAGATCGTGATCGCCACCGACTCGGGCCTGGATTTCCAGGCGTTGCAGCAGCGCATCCATCCGGCCGCGTCCCGGGTGCGCCTGCTGGCCGAGCAGACACCGGCGGCCTTCGTCGCCTTCGATCTGCTGGCGCTGGGTGAGGTGGACTTCACCGAGCAACCGTTCAGCGTTCGCCGCGCCGCGCTGGTCGACGCGCTGGCCGGCGCCGGCCCGGTCTTTCACCTCACCCCGGCCACGACGGACCTGCCCACCGCACGGCGATGGTTCGAGGAATTCGAGGGCGCCGGGCTCGATGGCGTTGTCGCCAAACCACTTTCGCTGCCGTACAGCCCCGACAAGCGGGCGATGCTCAAGATCAAGCACCAGCGCACCGCGGACTGCGTGGTCGCCGGCTACCGACTGCACAAGTCCGGTGACGATGCGGTCGGCTCACTACTGCTCGGCCTCTACCGCGACGACGGCGAGCTGGCCTCGGTCGGGGTCATCGGCGCCTTCCCGATGGCCACCCGCCGGGAGCTGCTGGCTGATCTGCAACCGCTGGTGACCACCTTCGACGAGCATCCGTGGGGCTGGGCCAATCCTGAGGAGGCCGGCCGCAGCGCCGGCGCCAGCGAGACGTCGCGGTGGAACGTCGGCAAGGATCTGTCCTTCATCCCGCTGCGCCCCGAACGAGTGGTCGAGGTTCGCTACGACCACATGGAAGGCCACCGCTTCCGGCACACCACGCAGTTCAACCGCTGGCGACCTGATCGCGATCCGCGCTCGTGTACCTACGCCCAACTCGACCGTCCGCCGAGCTTCAGTCTTGACGACGTGATCCCCGGGTTGCGGCGGTAATGCCCGCCGGACGGTTCGCCCCCAGCCCGTCGGCGGATCTGCATATCGGAAACCTACGTACCGCGCTGCTGGCCTGGCTGTTCGCCCGGTCTTCGGGCCGGCGTTTTTTGATCCGTGTCGAGGATCTCGATGACCGCACCCACGACGACGTCGCTCATCGGCAGTTGGCCGACCTGGCCGCGATCGGGGTGACCGCCGATGAGCCGCCGCAGTGGCAGTCGGCCCACAGCGAGCGCTACATCGCGGTGATCGCCGAGCTCGCCGATCGGGGCCTGACCTACGAATGTTATTGCAGCAGAAAGGATATCCTCAACGCCCCGCGAGCTCCCCATGCCCCGGAAGGGGCCTATCCGGGAACCTGCCGAGACCTGACGGCGGCCCAGCGGGCGCAGCGCCGCGACACCGGCCGCCCGCCGGCGCTGCGGTTGCGCGCCGATGCCGGCCAGTACAGCGTCACCGACCTGATGCACGGCGGCTACACCGGCGTGGTGGACGACTTCGTGCTGCTCCGCGGTGACGGGGTGCCGGCCTACAACCTCGCGGTGGTGGTCGATGACGCGCACACCGGGGTGGACCAAGTGGTGCGTGGGGACGACCTGCTCTCGTCCTCGCCCAGGCAGGCATACCTGGCCGGGCTACTGGCCTATACTAAGACGTTGAACGCAC
>CAYPTG010000337.1:0-2748 GCA_964413455.1 uncultured Mycobacterium sp.
CCCAGCCGCCCGAGCAGCTTCGGGTCCTGCTGCCAGTTCTTGGCGACCTTGACCCGCAGGTCGAGGTAGACCTTGGTGCCCAGCAGCTTCTCGATCTGCCGGCGCGCGGTGGTGCCGACCTCTTTGAGCCGGGCGCCGCCCTTGCCGATGATGATGCCTTTCTGGCTGTCGCGTTCGACGTAGAGGAGGGCGTGCACGTCGATCAGCTCGCCCTGCTCCTGCGTCCGGCCTTCGCGCGGGTTGACCTCGTCAATCACCACGGCCAGCGAGTGCGGCAGCTCGTCGCGGACACCTTCCAGCGCGGCCTCGCGGATCAGCTCGGCCATCAGCACCTCTTCGGGCTCGTCGGTCAGCTCCCCGTCCGGGTAGAACGCCGGTCCCGGCGAGAGTTGTCCGACCAGCACGTCGATCAGCACATCCATCTGTTCGCCGGTGGCCGCAGACACCGGGACGATCGCCGCGGCGTGCTCGCCGGCCAGTTCGTTGACCGCCACCAGTTGTTCGGCGACCCGGTCCTTGGCGACTTTGTCGATCTTGGTGACGACGACCACCAGCGTGGTTTTCGGGGCCACCGCCCGGATCTGCTCGCAGATCCAGCGGTCGCCGGGGCCAATGGGGTCGTCGGCGGGGATGCACAGCCCGATCACGTCGACTTCCGAATAGGTATCGCGCACAAGGTCGTTAAGCCGTTTGCCGAGCAGGGTGCGGGGCCGGTGCAGCCCCGGGGTGTCGACCAGGACGATCTGGAAATCGTCGCGATGCACGATGCCGCGGATGGTGTGCCGGGTGGTCTGCGGGCGTTTGGAGGTGATCGCCACCTTGCTGCCGACCAGGGCGTTGGTCAATGTGGACTTGCCGGTGTTGGGCCGCCCGACCAGGCAGACGAATCCGGAGCGGAACTCTGGGCGAGACTCAGCCACGCTCAATCACCTTCGCCCCCTTCGGCGCCCGCTTCATCTTCCCCCTCGCTGTCGCCGACCGGGCGTACCAGCACGGTGCCCACCCGGACCCGCCCGCGATGGTCGGAGCCGGCCTCGGCACGCAGTCGCAGCCCGCGCCACACCACCTCGGTACCGGGCAGCGGAACCTTGCCCAGCTCCAGGGCCATCAGTCCGCCGATGGTGTCGACGTCGAGGTCGCCGTCCAGTTCGATGCCGTAAAGGTCGCCAACGTCTTCGATCGGCAACCGAGCCGACACCCGGAAGACGTTGTCGCCCAAGTCTTCTACCGGTGCCACCTCATCGGTGTCGTACTCGTCAGCGATCTCACCGACGATCTCCTCCAGCACATCTTCGATGGTGATCAGGCCGGCCGTCGCACCGTATTCGTCAACCAGCAGCGCCATATGCACCCGGTCGCGCTGCATTTCCCGCAGCAGGTCATCCAGCGGCTTGGAGTCCGGGATGAACACCGCGGGCCGCATCACCTCGGCGACGGTGATGTCACGGGCGGCGCTATCCGAGTAATACGTCCGGCGCACAAGGTCTTTCAGGTAGACCACACCGATGATGTCGTCGACGTCGTCACCGATCACCGGCATCCGGGAGTGCCCACTGCGCATCGCCAGCGACGTCGCCTGCGCCGCGCTCTTGCCGCTCTCGATCCACACCATCTCGGTGCGCGGCACCATCACTTCGCGGGCGGGGGTGTCACCCAGCTCGAAGACCGACTGGATCATCTTGCGTTCCTCGTCGGCCACCACACCGCGCTGCTGGGCCAGGTCGACGACTTCGCGCAACTCGATCTCCGAAGCGAACGGGCCGTTGCGGAATCCCCGGCCCGGGGTCAGCGCGTTACCGAGCAGGATCAGCAGCCGGCTGATCGGGGTGAGCAGCACCGAGATCATCTGCAGCGGATAGGCCGACATCAATGCGATCGGATAGGCGTTCTGCCGGCCGACGGTGCGCGGCCCGACACCGATGGCCACGAAGCTGGCCACCGTCATGATGGCCGCCGCACCGATCAGCGCCCACCGGAACGAGAACCTGTCGTAAAGAAACGCCACCAACAGCACGGCGGCGGCCGACTCACAGGCAATGCGTAGCAGCACAACAAGATTCGTGTAGCGGGGGCGTTCGCCGATAACCCGGCTCAGCTGCACCGCGCCTGGGCGTTCGTCGCGGACCAGCTCCTCCACCCGGGCCATCGACACCGTACCGATGGCCGCATCAATGGCCGAGAAAAGCCCCCCCAGCAAGATCAGCGCGATTGCGCCGGTCAGCGGCGCGAGTCCGGTCAACGGTCGAAGTGCCGAGACTTGTCGAGCAGCCGCCGGTCCCGCTCAGCTTGCCGGTCCTGGTGGTACGCGTCGACCTGCTCGGCGACCCACTGCTCCAGTAGCTGCCGCTGCAGCGCGAACATCTCCTTCTCCTCGTCCGGTTCGGCGTGGTCGTAGCCCAGCAGGTGCAGCACTCCGTGCACGGTGAGCAGCGCCAATTCCTGCCCGAGGCTGTGCCCGGCGGCCTCGGCCTGTTTGGCGGCGAACTGCGGACACAGCACGATGTCACCGAGCATGGACGGGCCGGGCTCGGGCGCGTCGGGGCGCCCACCGGGTTCCAGCTCGTCCATCGGGAAGCTCATCACGTCTGTCGGGCCGGGCAGGTCCATCCAGCGCATGTGCAGGTCGGCCATCGAGTCGGTGTCCAGCAGCACCATCGACAGTTCGGCGGCGGGGTTGACGTTCATCTTTCGAATGACGAAGCGAGCGACGCTGATCAGCTCCGTTTCGGAGACGTCGATCCCCGACTC
>CAYPTG010000338.1:0-2742 GCA_964413455.1 uncultured Mycobacterium sp.
TGATGGCTGATGGTGGACTCGCTCAGATCGAGCGCGGCCGCCAACTGACCACTGGTCCGCTCTCCACTAATCGAGCTGAACAGGTAGGACACCATCTTGACCCGCACCGGATCGGCGATCGCCTTGAGGCGCATCGCGATCGCCAATGCATCGGAGTCACTAAGCGGGCCGGCGGCCACCGCCGCGCAGCACACCGGTGCTGACATGTCGATCACCGGCAACGCTTTAGGCACCACATCATCCTGCCAGCAGTATTGACATATATCAAAAAGGTGGCACTCTTGGCGTCATCCGCTAGTTCGATATATGTCACATATCTTGTGGAGGTTCGGTATGTCTCGCGTCCAACTCGCCCTCAACGTCGACGACCTCGACGAGGCGATCACGTTCTACTCCAAGCTGTTCGGCACCGCCCCGGCGAAAATTAAGCCGGGATACGCCAATTTCGCAGTGGCCGAACCGCCGTTGAAGCTGGTGTTGCTGGAGAACCCCGGCCAGGGCGGCACGATCAACCATCTCGGGGTCGAAGTCGCCTCCAGCGAGGTGGTGCACGCAGAGATCGCTCGGCTCAGCGGCGAGGGATTGTTCACCGACGAGGAGATCGGCGCCACGTGCTGCTTTGCCACTCAGGACAAGGTTTGGGTGACCGGCCCCGCCGGCGAGAAGTGGGAGATCTACACGGTTCTGGCCGATTCGGACACCTTCGGGACCAGCCCGCGGCATCGCGACCCCATCGGCGAGCAAGCCACCTGCTGTACCAGCGCCGATGAGCAGTCGCCCGCGGCTCCGACGACGACATCGTGCTGCTGAAAACATCCGATCGGCGACACGGCACCCCGGGTGTCGGCACGACCGCGGCCGACGCCACCCCCGCTCCCGGGAGGCTGTCCACGCTTGACCGGTTTCTGCCGTTATGGATCGGGGTGGCGATGGCCGCCGGGCTGGCGCTGGGCCGGGCGATCCCAGGGTTGGATGTGGCATTGAATCGTGTTGCGATGGATGGGATTTCCCTGCCGATCGCGGCCGGCTTGTTGGTCATGATGTACCCGGTCCTGGCCAAGGTTCGCTACGACCGCATCGACACTGTCACCGCTGATCGCCGGCTACTGATCTCCTCGCTGGTGCTGAATTGGGTCGTCGGGCCGGCGGTGATGTTCGCCCTGGCCTGGCTGCTGCTCACCGATCTGCCCGAATACCGCACCGGGTTGATCGTCGTCGGGCTTGCCCGTTGCATCGCCATGGTCCTCATCTGGAACGACCTGGCCTGCGGTGACCGCGAGGCAGCCGCCGTGCTGGTGGCCCTGAACTCCATCTTTCAGGTGGCCATGTTCGCGGTGCTGGGTTGGTTCTACCTTGCGGTGCTGCCCGGCTGGCTAGGGCTGCCCCAAACCAGCATCGCCGCCTCGCCGTGGCAGATAGCCAAGTCCGTGCTGATCTTCCTGGGCATACCGTTGACCGCCGGCTACCTGTCCCGCCGGCTCGGGGAGCGAGCCCGCGGCCGGACCTGGTACGAGACCCGGTTCCTATCCGCGATCGGGCCGTGGGCGCTCTACGGGCTGCTGTTCACCATCGTGATCCTGTTCGCGCTGCAAGGCGATCAGATCGCCCGCCACCCGGCCGACGTTGCCCGCATCGCCCTACCCTTGCTGGCCTACTTCGCCGTCATGTGGGGCAGCGGCTACGCCCTCGGCGCCCTGCTGGGCTTGGGCTACCCGCGCACCACCACCCTGGCGTTCACCGCCGCGGGCAACAACTTCGAACTGGCCATCGCGGTGGCGATCGCCACCTGGGGCGCCACCTCCGGTCAAGCCCTGGCCGGAGTCGTCGGCCCGCTCATCGAAGTGCCCGTCCTGGTCGCTTTGGCCTACATCTCGCTGGCGTTGCGGCCGCGCTTCACCCCGATCCCACCCGCACCGATATCACCGGCAGGAGTCCAACCATGACCGATGCCCACCCCACCCCGACGGTGTTGTTCGTGTGCGTCAGCAACGCCGGAAAATCCGTGATGGCCCAGGGCCTGATGCGCCATATCGCCGGCGACGCGATCACCGCTGTCTCGGCCGGCACCCACGCCAAGACCGCGATCAACCCGACATCTGCCCAAGCCCTGGCCGAACTCGGTATCGATATCAGCGACCACCGCCCCATCCAACTCGATGACACCCTCATCGGCGACGCCGATCTGATCGTCATCCTCGGCAGCCAGGCCCGGCTGGACCCACCAGTCGGCGGCACCCCAATACAAACCTGGGACACCGACGAACCGTCCCTACGCGGCATCGACGGCTTAGACCGGATGCGCCTGATCCGCGATGACATCGCCGGCCGGGTCGCTAGCCTGGCCGGCCAACTACAGCGGATCGACCCGGCATGAGATCACCGGTTCCCGCCGCCGAACCCTCCGTGTGGACGCCAGCCGACTTTCCTGACACGAGCGCCTGGTCGTTTGACTTCACCCCCGCCGACCGGGACGCCGTATCCGACTATGCCCGCGGAGGGTCGCATGCGGACCTGGTTGGGCAGCTCGGTGACACGGCGGCGCGGTGGTTGGCTCTGCTCAACATCGGACCCGGTTTCGTACTGCTGCACGGCTTTCCGATCGATGGCCTGACTCCGGCCGAGGTCGAGCGCGGCTACCTCGGGTTAGGCGAACTGCTTGGCCGGCCGGTCGGCCAAGACCGCGAAGGCAACAGGATCAGCCATATCCGCGACGAGCGGGTTGGTGCCGGGGTGCGGGTCCGA
>CAYPTG010000339.1:0-2730 GCA_964413455.1 uncultured Mycobacterium sp.
CACCGGTGTGATCTACCGCGCGATGGGCGTCCCGACCCGGATGTTCACCGTGCTGTTCGCCCTGGGCCGGCTGCCCGGTTGGATCGCGCACTGGCGCGAGCTGCACGAGGAGCCCAACAAGATCGGCCGTCCGCGGCAGATCTACACCGGCTACGGCGAACGCGACTATGTCGCCCTCGGCGCACGTTGAGCACGGTGATCTTCAGTGAACAAGCCCGAAATCGAATTCCCGGTCGGCCCCGCACCCACCGGGCTGGTCATTGACGACCTTGTCTTGGGCGACGGTAAGGAAGCCAAGCCCGGCGATGTCGTCGACGTGCATTACGTCGGCGTCGAGTACGACACCGGTGAGGAGTTCGACAGCTCCTGGAACCGCGGCGAATCCATCTCCTTTCCGCTGCGCGGCCTCATCCAGGGCTGGCAGGACGGCATCCCGGGAATGCGGGTGGGTGGCCGCCGGCAACTGGTCATTCCGCCGGATCTGGCCTATGGCCCGGCCGGTTCGGGGCACCGGCTCTCGGGTAAGACGTTGATCTTCGTCATCGACCTTCTCGGCGTCGGTTGATGTCGGTGGATCGCACCAGAATTGTTATCAGTGCAATTTGTGGCTAATGGTTGGTTTTTGTCCCAGGTTGACGTATGTTGCAGCGGTTCGATCAAAGTGACGCGCCAGCAACTGGCGGAGGAGGGTACCGATGACAGGTTCCGGTGATGCGCGAGTGAGCGCAACCGCGACCGAATGGCGGACCGAGTCGCGCTATTACCGGCGTTCGCCGGGATTAGGCTGGCTCCTGAGTCTGCTGCTGATTCCGCTGCTGTTCGGGTGGCTCGGCCTGGGTGCGCTCAAGCCCAAGCTGCCGCATGTCAACATCGACGGCCCGAACGTGTCGATGCCGTCGCTGAACTTCTCGCCGCTGTCGATCTTCCGCAACGGCAAGGACTTCACACTCTCCGGCATGCTGCCCGACCTGAACGTGAAGAACAGCCTGTTGGCCGCGCTCAAGACAGCGCTGGGCCCGGCGGTCAACCTGATCGACAAGGTCGACATCGCGGCCGGCGCGCACGCGCCGAGCTTCGACGGATTCGGCGCGCTGTTCAAGGCTGCCGGCGACATCCCGGACTTCCACTTCACCGTCGAGGGCAACACCCTGACGCTGACCGGCACCGCGCCGAACGAGGAAGCCAAGGCCGCCGTCGAGGCCGCCGCCAAGGCCGGCTGGCCGAACCTGCAGATCATCAACAACATCACGATCAAGGGCGCCGCCCCGTCGTGCGACAACCTGCAGAGCACCGTCGACGCCAACCTGGCCGTGCCGATCAAGTTCCAGACCGGCAGCGCCGCGCTGGCCGCCGACGGTCAGGCTCAGCTGGCTCCCGTCATCGGAGCGGTCAAGGGTTGCCCGGACGCCAAGCTCACCGTGGTCGGCTACACCGACAACACCGGCAACGATGCGGTCAACATCCCGCTGAGTGAGAGCCGCGCCAAGGCGGTCGCCGACTATCTGGTGGCCCAGGGTGTTCCGGCCGGCTCGGTCAGCAGCAAGGGTGCCGGATCCGCTGATCCGATCGCCACCAATGACACCGAGGCCGGTAAGGCACAGAACCGTCGCACCGAGATCAAGGTCAACTAGGGAGTATTGGATATGGGTTTCGTGGCACATTGGCTGTGGTACCTGCTGGCCTTCTTGGTCGGCTCGGCCGTGGCCTGGGTGATTACCGTCCTGACCATCCACCGGACCAGCAGGGAAGAGGCCATCGCCGACCTTCCCGGCTCGCGTGAAATTGGAGCGCGCTAATGCATGACGTGAACAGATGGCTGATGGGCCTGGCTTTCCTGCTGGGTCTGCTGCTGACCTTCGCTTTGATGATCCGCCGGGTCACCCGCGAGGTTCCGGTCAGCCACACGCTGTCCGCCGGCATTAAGAAGCCTGACCTGGACATCAAGAAGCCCAACCTGGACCTGCCCGACGTCGGCAAGGTTGCCGGTGCGGTAGGTGCGGCCGGGGCGGCCACCGCCGCCGGCGTGGCCGCCAAGCTGGACCGGGCCGGGGACAAGATCGGCGACAAGCTGGACAAGGTTGGCGACAAGCTGGACAAGGTCGGCGACAAGGTGGGTGACAAGCTCGACCGGGCCGTCGACAAGGCCGGCGACGTGGCCGACAAGGTCGGCGACAAGGTGGGCGACGCCTACGACAGCGCCAAGGACAAGGTCGGCGATGTGGCCGATAAGGTGGGCGACAAGCTGGACCGGGTCGGCGACAAGGTCGATGAGAAGGTCGACCGCATCGGTGCCAAGGTCGAACATCACGCCGACAAGGTTGGTGCCGTTCGCGGAGAGCACCTCGTCGAGACCGGCCATGTCATCGAGCATGAGCCCTATGGCACTGGCTCGATCCGGGTGTCGGCACGCAAGGCCGGCCCTGTGGGCTACACCATCAAGGGCGACAAGGACACCGGCCGCTACTTCACCACCGACAGCCCGGAATACGAGGCCATCGAGGCCGAGGTGTGGTTCGCCAACGAGGAGAGCGCCGAGAAGGCGGGCTTCATCCGCTGGAACGCCACCGGCACCCACCGGGTGGGTCTGCTGTCGAGCGAGTCGGCCGCGGTCATCAAGGATGACGGTATCGACGACGCGCCCACCGTCATCAAGGATGACGGTATCGACGACGCCCCCACCATCATCAAGGACGACGGCATCGACGCCGACGCCGCCTTGGTCGTGGTGGA
>CAYPTG010000340.1:0-2495 GCA_964413455.1 uncultured Mycobacterium sp.
CGAGATCCGCACTCTTGTGGTGTCCAAGGTCGCGAACTTCTCCATCGACCTTCCGGAAGCCTCAGTGGCGGTGCAGGTTTCGGGCACCTTCGGCTCCCGCCAGGAGGAGGCGCAACGGCTGGGCCGGCTGCTGCGGCCCAAGCACGACGGCGGCGGGGCGGTGTTCTATTCGGTGGTGGCCCGCGACAGCCTGGACACCGACTACGCCGCGCACCGGCAGCGGTTCCTGGCCGAGCAGGGCTACGGCTACATCATCCGCGACGCCGACGACCTGCTGGGCCCGGCGATTTAGGGACCATCTACCTCAGACCCCGAGCACTGGCTGTCTGCTGATCTCGGTTCAGTTTGAGTCGTCGGGTCGACGGTCGCTGAGCGCCCCGCCGGCCTTACGCCAGTGGATCAGTCCACCGCTCATGTTCACTGCCTCGAAACCGTTTTCCACCAACAGGTTTGCCGCCCCCGCCGACCGCAAACCGCCGGTGCAGAACGTGATCAGCAGCCGGTCGTCGGGCAGCTCTAGGCACCGGTCCAGCAGCCGCTCCAGTGGAACGTGCACCGCCGACGGGATGTGCACCCGATTCCATTCGAATTCGCGGCGGACGTCGACGACGAGTGCTCCCTCGCTGACCAGTCGCACTGCGTCGACGGCCGACACCGCAGGCGGGCGGTGAAGGTAGTGGCGCAGACTCATGCCGCGAGCGGACTCAGCGGCAGCCATTTCTGCATGCAGGCAGGATACCGGCCTCCAAAACGTTCCCATGAGAAACGCCCCCAGCCACGACGGGCCGGGGGCGTTCTCGGGGACAGCGCTACGCGAGCAGCGACGACGGCGGGTTGAACCGGTCGCCGTAGCGCTTGGCCAGTTCCTTGGCCCGGGCCACGAAGGCCTCCTTGCCGCCGGGGTAGCCGGTGACGAACTGGGCGGCGCCGCCGGTCCACGGCGGGAAGCCGATGCCCATGATCGAGCCGATGTTGGCGTCCGCGGTGGTGGTGATGACGCCCTCGTCGAAGCACTTCTGGGTCTCCAGCGCCTCGGCGAACAGCATCCGGTCGATCATGTCCTGCAGCGGCAGCTCGGTGGTGCCCGAGTTGAACGTCTCCCGCAGGCCGGGCCACAGCTGGGTCCGCTTGCCGTCGACGTACTCATAGAAGCCGGCACCGGCCAGCCGTGACGGGCGGCCGATCTCGATCATCTTGTCCACGACGGCCTCCGACGGGTGCGGCTCGTAGGTGCCCCCGGCGTCCTCGACACCCTTGCGGGTGGCGGCCGCGATCTTGTGCATCAGCTCCATGTTGAGCTCATCGGAGAGCTGCAGCGGCGGGGCCGGGTAGCCGGCCTGGGACCCGGCGTGCTCGATCGACGCCGGCTCCACGCCCTCGCCCAGCATGGCCAGCGCCTCGTTGATGAAGGTGCCGATGACGCGGCTGGTGTAGAAGCCGCGGCTGTCGTTGACGACGATCGGGGTCTTCTTGATCGCCAGGGTGTAGTCGAACACCCGGGCCAGCGCCTCGTCAGATGTCTTCTCGCCCTTGATGATTTCGACCAGCGGCATCTTGTCCACCGGTGAGAAGAAGTGGATGCCGATGAAGTCTTCCTGGCGCTTCACCCCGGTGGCCAGCCCGGTGATGGGCATGGTGGAGGTGTTGGAGCCCAGGATGGCGTTGGGCTCGACGATGTCCTCGATCTCCTGGAACACCTTGTGCTTGAGTTCCTGGTTCTCGAACACCGCCTCGACCACGAAGTCGACGCCCTTGAGGTCGGCGGCGTCGGCGGCCGGGGTGATGCGAGCGAGCAACGCCTTGGACTTCTCCTCGGTGGTGCGGCCCCGCTCGAGTGCTTTGGCCTCGAGCTTCTCGGAGTAGCCCTTGCCCTTCTGCGCGGCTTCCAGAGTGACGTCCTTGAGCACGACGTCGAACCCGGCCTTCGCCGAAACGTAGGCAATGCCCGCGCCCATCATCCCGGCACCGAGCACACCGATCTTGGTGATCGGGGTCTGACCGATCCCGTCCGGACGCGACCCGCCACCGTTGATGTGCTGCAGATCCAGGAAGAACGCCTGGATCATGTTCTTGGCGGTCTGGCCGGTGACCAGCGTGGTGAAGTACCGGCTCTCGATGCGGCAGGCGGTGTCGAAGTCGACCTGAGCGCCCTCGACCGCGGCGTCCAAGATGGCTCGCGGCGCCGGCATCGGCGCACCCTTGAGCTGTTTGCGCAGCAGCGCCGGGAACGACGGCAGGATCGCTGCCAGCGCCGGGTGCGACGGCGTACCGCCGGGCATCTTGTAGCCCTTCTGGTCCCACGGCTGGGTGTGAGCGTCCGGGTTGGCCTTGATCCAGGCCTTCGCCGCCGGAAGCAATTCCTCTACGCTGCCGACCAATTCGTCGATCAGGCCGGTGTCCTTGGCCTTACCCGGCTTGAATCGGGTTCCCTGGCTGAGCACCTCCATGAACGCCTTCTGGATGCCGAACATGCGGACGGTGCGGACGACGCCGCC
>CAYPTG010000340.1:2505-2724 GCA_964413455.1 uncultured Mycobacterium sp.
CAGCAGCCCCAGCGTCACCTCGGGCAGGCCGACGACCACGCCCTTCACATCGGCGGCGATGCGGTGGTGACACGCCAGCGCGATCTCCAGCCCGCCACCGAGAGCGGCGCCGTTGATGGCCGCCACCACGGGCTTGCCGAGCGTCTCCAGCGCACGCAGGTCGGCCTTGATGAACTCGACCTCGGCGAACGCCTCGGCGGCGTTTTCCGGGCCGACCTT
>CAYPTG010000341.1:0-1911 GCA_964413455.1 uncultured Mycobacterium sp.
GCCGCCGTGCTCACCGGTGCGGCCGCTCTCGGCGCCACCGCGGTGGAATCGATCATGCCGAGCGCTTCCCCGGTGGTGCAGCCGGTTGTCTTCGGTGCGCCGCTGCCGGCGGATCCGGTGCTCGATCCCGCTGTTCCGGCCGTCGACGTGCCCACCGCCGACCAGCTCAACGGGGTGCTGAACGCGCTGGCCAACCCGGGTGTCCCGTTCGCCAACAAGAGCTACCTGGTCGAGGGGGGAATCGGCCGGCTGGAAGCCCGCACCGCCGACGCGCTGATGCGCAACGCGGTCGCCAAGGGGCAGGTGCCGCTGAATTTCACCGTTGGCGAAATCACCCCGGCCGGTCCCGGCGTGGCGAGCGCGACCATCACCGCCGCCGGCGCGGCGATGCCGCCCACCACCCAGAACGTCACCTTCGTGGACCAGGGCGGCTGGAAGCTCTCGCGCACATCGGCCACTTCGGTGCTGGCCATCTTCAGCGCTTAGCCCGACCCGCACCGACCTCCACGGCCCGACAACCTCGGTCTCCACGACGTGCGAAACGCCTCGATCACGCTGTACAGCGCGGCCGCGACGGTGGCTGCGCTGGGCATGACGGGCTGCACTCGCGACCACTCGCAGGCCGACCCCGGGCCGGTGCCGTCGGCTTCGCCGGTGGTCGCTCCGCCCGTCGACCCCGGGCCGCCGCCTCCGGCCGAGGCGCTCAGCGATGTGCTGGCCCGGCTGGCCGATCCGGCACTCCCCGGGACCGACAAGGTGGCCCTGGTGCAGGACACCGCGCCACAGGACGCCGGGGCGCTGGAGCGTTTCTCCGCCGCGTTGCGCGACACCGGGTTCGCCCCGGTGGCGGTCAGCGCCACCGACGTCCGCTGGGTGGACGGCCAGCCCGGTGACGCGCTGGCGACCATCAAGCTGACCTCGGCCAACCCGGACACCCCGGGCGAGTTCGCTTTTCCGATGGAGTTCCATCACAAGGGCGACCGCTGGCAGCTGACCCGGGAGACCGCCGATATGCTGCTGGCCTTCGGCAATGCCGCCACCGGGCCGCCACCTCCGGTGCCACCGGCACCGGCTCCCCCGCGCTGACCGGCATGTGGATCGGCTGGCTGGAGTTCGACCTGCTGCTCGGCGACGTTCACTCACTGAAACAGAAGCGGTCGGTGGTGCGGCCGATCGTCGCCGAACTGCACCGACGGTTCAGCGTCTCGGCCGCCGAGACCGGCAACCTTGACCTGCATCGGCGGGCCGGGATCGGCGTCGCGGTGGTGGCCGCCGACCGCGCCCATGTGGTGGACGTCCTGGACTCCGCCGAGCGGCTGGTGGCGGCCCGACCGGAGGTCGAATTGCTCTCCGCCAGAAGAGATCTGCGCCGCAGCGACGACTAGTCGCTAGGGGCAGGCTCGATTGCCGGGCTCCTCAGCGGCTCACTACGCTGCGCCGCATCGTCACCCGGCGCGACCTTTCTTGCGCAGCGGCGTCGGGGTCACGGTTCCCGGGGCCAGCCGGCGCGCGGAGACCAGAAACGCGGTGTGCCCGCGCAGATTGTGTTGCGGGCGCACCGCCAGACCGACGACGTTCCACCCGCGCTGCATGGTCTCCCAGGACCGCGGCTCGGTCCAGCACTGCTGCTCGCGCAGCGCTTCGACGATCCTGGAGAGCTGGGTGACCGTTGCGACGTAGACGATCAGCACCCCGCCGGGCACCAGTACCCGGGCCACCGCGTCGAGCACCTCCCAGGGCGCCAGCATGTCCAGCACCGCCCGGTCGATCGACTCCTCGGCCAGGTCGCAGTCGGCCAAGTCGGCGATGGCCAACGTCCAGTTGTCCGGGTCGCCGCCGAAGAAGGTCGACACATTGCGCCGGGCGTGGTCGGCGTGGTCGTCGCGCACCTCATAGGAGATCACCCGGCCG
>CAYPTG010000341.1:1921-2720 GCA_964413455.1 uncultured Mycobacterium sp.
CGGCCGGCCCGACCGCGCGTAGCAGCGAACAGGTCAGCGCACCTGACCCGGCACCGGCTTCCAGCACCCGGGCGCCGGGAAACACATCGCCCTCATGGATGATCTGCGCGGCGTCCTTCGGGTAGATCACCTGCGCACCGCGCGGCATCGACATCACGTAGTCGATGAGCAGTGGTCGCAGCACCAGAAACGCGTCGCCGTTGGTGGCCTTGACCACGCTGCCTTCCGGAGACCCGATCACCGCGTCGTGAGCCACCGCCCCACGGTGGGTGTGAAACTCGCTGCCGGGGTTCAGGATCATCGTGTAGTGCCGACCTTTGGCGTCGGTCAGCTGCACCCGGTCCCCGACGGTAAACGGGCCGGTCCTGCGGACGTCGGGCTGGTGGGTCACAGTCAGGCGCCGTTGCACACGCCCGAGTCGCGGATCACCGTGCCGTAGACGTTCATGGTGGCGACGTTGGCGTTGATCTCCCCGGACGGGCGCTGCCGGGCAATCCGGTCGCCGATCTGGGTCAGCTGGAACCACAGGTGGTACATCGAATCCCCGTGGAACAGCGGCGAATACTCACTCTGGTCCGGGTAGTTGACGACGTAGAGGGTGTGCGCACGCGGGTCCAGAAACGCCGCGGACCGCTCGACGTTGCCTGCCACCACGTCGGCCAGGCCCTGAACACCGGGGGCGGTCCAGGTGTCGGTCGAATCGTGCAGGTAACGCTGGAATCCGAAGATCTGGCCGCTCAACGTGCCGTACTGGGCGTTGAACCACTGGCAGGAATCGCGCAGCGCAATGACCTGGTCT
>CAYPTG010000342.1:0-2706 GCA_964413455.1 uncultured Mycobacterium sp.
CGTCGCGGCGGCCCTCGTCGGCCGTCTCGCAGATCACCGGAGCCCCGGCGGCCTTGACCACGGCCACCAGCAGTTGCGGATCGATCTGGCCTTGGCCGAAGTTGGCGTGCCGGTCCGCACCCGAACCGGCCGCGTCGCGGGAGTCGTTGCAGTGCAACAGGTCGATGCGGCCGGTGATGGCCAGGATTCGCTCGACGGCGTCGATGAGTTCCTCCCCGGCCGCCCAGGCGTGGCAGGTGTCCAGGCAGAAGCCGATGCCGGTGTCGCCGATCTGGTCCCACAGCCGAGCGATGGTGTCGAAGTGCCGGGCCATCGCATGGTTGCCGCCGGCGGTGTTCTCCAAGTACACCGGAACGTCGGTCTTCAGCGCCGCCAGCGCCTTCACCCAACGGTCGAACCCGGCCTCGACGTCCTTATCGTCGGCATGGCCACCGTGCACGATCACCGCGGTGGCGTTGATCTCGACGGCGGCATCGCAGGTGTCCTGCAGGATCTTGCGCGACGGGATCCGCACCCGGTTGTTGGCCGAGGCGACGTTGATCAGATACGGCGCGTGGACGTAGATCGGGATCGGCGAGCGCCGCAGCAGCTCGGCGTCTTCCCGCGGCGGCGGCTTCTTCCAGCCCTGCGGATCGCCAAGGAAGAACTGCACCGCGTCGGCCTCATCCTCCAGCGCGCCGGCCAGCGGGTTGTCACTGCGGACATGGGAACCGATCAGCACGTCGGCCAGTCTAGGCGGCGGGGCCGACCGCACCGAACGTGCGTGTACTGCGAAGAAGCGGCTGGATTTTCGCGCTGGACGCACACTCGGCGAACGAAGAAAGCCCCCGCACGTGGCGAGGGCTTTCTTCGACGATGACTACCGGTAGTCGGAGTACCCGTAGTCGTCCAGCGGGACGGCCGCTCCGGTGGCCTGGCCGAAGTCCGGGCTGTAGTACTGATCCTCGTAGGACGGGATGGTGTACGCCGCGGCCCGGGCCTCCTCGGTGGGGGCGACCTGGATGTTGCGGTAGCGGTTGATGCCGGTACCGGCCGGGATCAGCTTGCCGATGATCACGTTCTCCTTGAGGCCGGCGAGCTTGTCGCTGCGGCAGTTGATCGCCGCATCGGTGAGCACCCGGGTGGTCTCCTGGAACGACGCCGCCGACAGCCACGAATCGGTAGCCAGCGACGCCTTGGTGATCCCCATCAGCACCGGACGGCCGGCCGCCGGCTCGCCGCCCTCGGCGACCACCCGGCGGTTCTCCGCCTCGAACTCGGCGCGCTCGGTCAGCGAGCCGGGCAGGAACTCCGTGGAGCCCGAGTCGATGATCGTCACCCGGCGCAACATCTGCCGGATGATGACCTCGATGTGCTTGTCGTGGATCGACACGCCCTGAGCACGGTAGACCTCCTGCACCTCCTTGACGAGGTGGATCTGCACCTTACGCGGGCCCTCGACACGCAGCACCTCATGCGGATCGGCCGAGCCCTCCATGAGCTGCTGCCCGACCTCGACGTGGTCGCCGTCGGCCAGCAGTCGCTCGGTGCCGTCCTCGTGCTTGAACACCCGCAGCCGCTGACGCTTGGACAGCTTGTCGTACACGACCTCCTCGCCCCCGTCGTCGGGAACGATGGTGATCTTGTAGAACTTGTCGGTGTCTTCCAGGCGGACCCGCCCGGAAACCTCGGCGATCGGGGCCTTGCCGCGCGGGATGCGCGCCTCGAACAGCTCCTGCACCCGGGGCAGACCACCGGTGATGTCCTCACCGACGCCGCCCTGGTGGAACGTGCGCATGGTGAGCTGGGTGCCGGGCTCGCCGATGGACTGGGCCGCGACGATACCGACGGCCTCGCCGATGTCGACCAGCTTGCCGGTGGCCATCGAGCGGCCGTAGCACATCGCGCAGACACCGCTGGCGCTGGTGCAGGTGAGCACCGAACGCACCTTGACCGCCGTGATGCCGGCATCCAGGGCCGCATCGATCGCCGGGTCGCCCAGATCGTGGCCGCGCTCAACGATGACGTTGCCGCTGGCGTCGACCGCGTCGGCGGCCAGCGTGCGGGCGTACGCCGAGGTCTCCACATACGGGTCCCGGATCAAGGTGCCATCCTGCTGACGCTCGGCCAGGTCGACGACGATGCCCCGCTCGGTGCCGCAGTCATGCTCGCGGACGATGACGTCCTGAGAGACATCGACCAGACGACGGGTCAGGTAACCCGAGTCGGCGGTACGAAGAGCCGTGTCCGCCAGGCCCTTTCGGGCGCCGTGGGTGTTGATGAAGTACTCCAGCACGGTCAGGCCCTCACGGAACGAGGACTTGATCGGGCGCGGAATGAACTCACCCTTCGGGTTGGTCACCAAGCCCTTCATGCCGGCCAGGGTGCGGGTCTGGGTGAAGTTACCGGTGGCGCCGGACTCCACGATCGTGATGATCGGGTTGTCCTCGGGGTAGTGCGCCCGCAGCGCGTCACCGACCTCTTCGGTGGCTTTCTTCCACAGCTCCACCAGCGCGTCGTTGCGCTCCTGGTGGTTCAGGGCACCGCGCTGGTACTTCTTCTCGATCCCGTCGGCTTCCTTCTCATAGCGCTCCAGGATTTCCTGCTTCTCCGGAAGCACCAGCACGTCGGCCATCGACACCGTGACACCGCTGCGGGTTGCCCAGTAAAAACCGGCGTCCTTGAGCTTGTCGACGGTCTGCGCGACGACGATCATCGGGTAGCGCT
>CAYPTG010000343.1:0-2698 GCA_964413455.1 uncultured Mycobacterium sp.
CCGGCGCCCCAGCCCGGCCAACGAACCCACCCCCGACTCGGGTAGGCCCAGTCGCTGGCCGGGATAACCGTCGGCCGGACCCACCGATTGCGGCCCGGACAGCCAGGAACCGATCTCGCGTGCCATAGCCCCAGGATAGGCACCCGCCAACCCAACTGCGCCGGGCCGAGGCAGTTTAGATGGCCCGGCGACCCGTAACGTCGGCGAAACAATCGGTTGACGGGCGCGAAATATCGCCTCCCTAGCGTCAGCGCGGGTTAGACCAAACGTCCGCGTAAAGGAGCACCAGTGGCGAAGGAAAAGACAGCCGACGATGTCTTCAAACTCATCAAGGATGAGAAAGCCGAATATGTCGACATCCGGTTCTGTGATCTGCCGGGCGTAGTCCAGCACTTCTCGATCCCGGCCTCGGCCTTCGACAAGAGCGTGTTCGAGGACGGCCTGGCGTTCGACGGGTCCTCGGTCCGCGGCTTCCAGTCCATCCACGAGTCGGACATGATGCTGTTGCCCGACCCGGCGACCGCCCGTCTCGACCCGTTCCGGGCCGCCAAGACGGTGAACCTCAACTTCTTCGTGCACGACCCGTTCACCCGTGAGCCCTACTCGCGCGATCCGCGCAACGTCGCCCGCAAGGCGGAGAACTACCTGACCTCCACCGGAATCGCCGACACCTGCTACTTCGGCGCCGAGGCCGAGTTCTACATCTTCGACTCGGTGGCGTTCGACTCCAAGATGAACGGCACCTTCTACGAGGTGGACTCGGAGTCGGGATGGTGGAACTCCGGTGAGCCGTTCGAGGCCGACGGCACCGCCAACCGCGGCTACAAGGTCCGCCCCAAGGGCGGATACTTCCCGGTGGCGCCGTACGACCACTACGTGGATCTGCGCGACCAGATGTCGACCAACCTGATCAACGCCGGCTTCACCCTGGAGCGCGGCCACCACGAGGTGGGCACCGCCGGTCAGGCCGAGATCAACTACAAGTTCAACACCCTGCTGCACGCCGCCGACGACGTGCTGCTGTTCAAATACATCATCAAGAACACCGCCTGGCAGAACGGCAAGACCGTCACCTTCATGCCCAAGCCGCTGTTCGGCGACAACGGCTCGGGTATGCACGCCCACCAGTCGCTGTGGAAGGACGGCAAGCCGCTGTTCCACGACGAGTCCGGCTATGCGGGCCTGTCCGACATCGCCCGGCATTACATCGGCGGCATCCTGCACCACGCCCCGTCGCTGCTGGCGTTCACCAACCCGACGGTGAACTCCTACAAGCGTCTGGTGCCGGGCTACGAGGCGCCGATCAACCTGGTGTACAGCCAGCGCAACCGCTCGGCCTGCGTCCGCATCCCGATCACCGGCAACAACCCCAAGGCCAAGCGCCTGGAGTTCCGTTGCCCGGACAGCTCGGGCAACCCGTACCTGGCGTTCGCGGCCATGCTGATGGCCGGCATCGACGGCATCAAGAAGAAGATCGAGCCCCTGGCACCGGTCGACAAGGACCTCTACGAGTTGCCGCCCGAGGAGGCCGCCAACATCCCGCAGGCGCCCACCTCGCTGGCGGCGGTGATCGACCGGCTGGAAGCCGATCACGACTACCTTACCGAAGGTGGCGTGTTCACTCCTGACCTGATCGAGACCTACATCTCCTATAAGCGGGATAACGAGATCCTGCCGATCCAGATCCGTCCGCATCCCTACGAGTTCGCCCTCTACTACGACGTGTAGTTAGACGTTGCGACGAGCCCATCCGCTTGGCGGGTGGGCTCGTCGGCGTCGAGGCCAAGTCATGTGGTTCGGTAGTGCGATGCGCCGACGTTGGACACGTATTGGGCTGGCCCGCCTCCTGTGGGCCGCCTTGGCCTGCTGGGCCGCAGGCATCCTGCTGTTGTCCGCGCTGACCCCGCAGGAGCTGCCCGAGGCGGCATTTCTGTTCTGGGACAAGGTGAATCACTTCGCGGCCTACGCGGTCGGCGGGTGGCTGGCGGCCGCGGCGCTGCGGCTGTCCCGGCCGCAGGCCGGTACGGCCGGCGCGGTGCTGCTGGCGGTGGTGCTGATCGCCGCCTTCGGCGTCGCTGACGAAGCGTTCCAAACGTTGACCCCGGGGCGCTCCGGCGCCAATTTCGACGACTGGGTGGCCGACGCGCTCGGGGCCACCGCCGGCGCGCTGCTGACGTTGCCGACGTTAGACCGGCTGCGCCGCGCGATGATTAAGCGTCGAGGAGCGCGGCGATCGTTGAGTCGGGCGACCTCACAACGTACCGAGATCGACGAAATGGCGGATTCTTCTCGCACTTCCCCGCCCAAACTCACGTTTGGGCCGATCGGGACTAGCCGTCGAACACCCTTTTCACTACCGCCTTCGCGCGACGAGTGACCCGCAGATAGTGGTCCAGGAACTCCCCGCCGTCGCCATCGGGCCAGCCGGCGGCGAACGCGACGGCGTTGAGCTGGCGCCCCGGCCCGGGCAGCTGGTCGGTGGGCCGGCCGCGCACCAGCACCAGGGCGTTGCGGGCCCGCGTCGCGGTGCGCCAGGCTTCCCGCAGCTGGGCGACGTCGTCGGCGGGAATCAGCTCCGCTGCGGCGATGGCGTCCAGCGCGGCCAGCGTGCCGGGGGTCTGTAGCGCCGGGATCTCGTGGGCATGCCGCAGTTGCAGCAGCTGGACGGTCCACTCGACGTCGGCCAGTCCGCCGCGGC
>CAYPTG010000344.1:0-2698 GCA_964413455.1 uncultured Mycobacterium sp.
ACGGACAACTCGGCCCGAACGCCGGGCCGAAGAACCAGACCATCGCCCGGCTGTTCGGCGGTGACGCCGAGGCATGGGCGGCCTTCGACCCCAAGACCGTGATCCAGGCACATGGGAAGTACCAGGACAAGGCGGCCTGGATCGGCGTTGCCGGGGAGATACCGACCACACACATCCCGGCTGGCACCGTATTACCACCGGATGCTCTCACCGACTGGAATAACGAGTCCGAGGATCGCGCCAAGACCAGCACGCAGATGTGCGGACTGCTCGGTGCAAACGGCATCGAGTGCTCCGTCGTCGGATATCCCGGGGGCCACGACTACGTTTCCGCCGCAGGCGGTTTCACGGCCGCGCTGCCGTGGCTGGCCGGCCGGCTCGGCACCCCCGGTATCCCGGCGATACCGCTGCCGGGCGGTTAGAACAGAGCGAACTGCACGCCCTGCGCTGCGGGCTGTTCGAACACGTCGATGCCGGTGCCGCCGGCGACCGAACCGACGCTGTGCATGAACTGCTCATCGGACACCATCGGCACACCAAGTTCCAGCGCCTGAAAGCCTTTGCCCTGCTCGGGCTTTGGCTCATTGCAGATCACCAGTGAGGTCTCCGGACCGACCGCGTCGGTGTACGCCAACCCGGCGTGGATGATCCGCTCGACCAACTCCTCGTGCGTACGCCGCACGTCGGCGGACAACGCCACCCGCATTCCCTGCACCAACGGCCCGCCGCGCTGGTAGCGGCCGGGGTTCAGGTAGCGGCACGGCATCCGGGAGGCCAGCACTTTCAGCGGACGCAGCTCCTCGTGGGTGACCGCGCCGTTGGGCCAGCGCCGGCGGGTCACCGGACGGACCGGCAGCCACACGTCGCGGTCTCGGGCACGTTGCAGCGCCGGAGCCAGCACTCGGGACAGCACCAGCGCGTCATCGAACGCGTCGTGGGCCCGGGTCTGCGGGATATCCCAGTGCCGGGCAAGGGTTTCCAGCCGAAGATTGTCCAGACCCAAATCCAGCCGCCGGCTCAGTTCGACGGTGCACATCACGTTGTCGACCGGCAGCACGGTCTGGGCGAGTTCGGCCTCGGCGGTCAGGAACGAGTAGTCGAAGCCGGCGTTGTGCGCCACCAGGGTGCGTCCGTGCATGAGCTCGGCGACGTCGGCGGCGATATCGGCGAACGTCGGCTGGTCCTCCAGCATCTCGGCGGTCAGACCGTGCACATGGGTGGGGCCCGGATCGACCCCGGGGTTGAGCAGGCTGACCACCGAACGCTCCACGTTGCCGTCCGGATCCAGGGCCAGCGCGGCCACACTGAGCACCCGCGCAATGCCCGGCCGGAAACCCGAGGTCTCGACATCGACGACGACCCATCCGTCGGCCGCCGTGCGGGCCGGCCGGCCCCAGCTGTGGCTCACAACCTCAGGATGGCACGGCGCTCCGACAGCTCCGGGTACATCCCCTCCGTGTCGGGCGGCGCCGCCGGAGGTGCGAATACACTCACCTGCGATGACGTCCACGACTCCGACGATGACGCTGCGCGGGCGGTCCGCACTCGCACTGGGATCGGCCGCACGCTGGGCATCCCGGATCAGCGGCCGCGGCGCCGGCGCGATGATCGGCGGGCTGGTCGCGATGACCCTGGACCGCTCGATCCTGGGCCAGCTGGGAACCGGGCGGCAGATCGCGGTGGTCACCGGCACCAACGGCAAGTCCACCACCACCAGAATGGTGGCCGCAGCACTGCGGACCGTCGGACCGGTCGCGACCAACGGTGAGGGCGCCAACATGGACGCCGGCCTGGTGGCCGCGCTGGCCGCCGACCGGGAGGCCGGACTTGCCGCCCTGGAAGTCGACGAGATGCACGTCCCGCACGTGTCCGACGCGGTCAGCCCGGCCGTCATCGTGCTGCTCAATCTGTCCCGCGACCAACTGGACCGGGTGGGCGAGATCAACCACATCGAGCGCACGCTGCGGGCGGGGTTGGCCCGCCACCGCGATGCGGTGATCGTCGCCAATTGCGACGACGTGCTGATGACCTCGGCGGCCTATGACTGCCCGAAGGTGGTGTGGGGGGCCGCCGGCGCCGGGTGGGCCAATGACTCGGTGAGCTGCCCGCGCAGTGGTGAGGTCATCGTGCGGGAACAGGCGCACTGGCATTCCACCGGGATCGATTTCCACCGGCCCGCACCGCAGTGGTGGTTTGACGACGAAAAGCTTTACGGGCCAGATGGTTTCGTCGCACCCATGCAACTGGCCCTACCGGGAACGGTGAACCGGGGCAACGCCGCCCAAGCGGTGGCGGCTGCGGTGGTGTTGGGTGCGGACCCGGCTGCAGCGGTGGCTGCGGTCTGCACGGTCGACGAGGTCGCCGGGCGGTATCGCACCGTCCAGGTGGGTTCGCATACCGCGCGAATGCTGCTGGCCAAGAATCCGGCGGGCTGGCAGGAGGCGCTGTCGATGGTCGACAAAACCGCTGCCGGAGTAGTGATTTCGGTCAACGGTCAGGTGCCCGACGGCGAAGACCTGTCCTGGCTGTGGGACGTCCGCTTCGAGCATTTCGAGGACACCTCGGTGGTAGCCGCAGGGGAACGCGGAACCGACCTGGCGGTGCGACTGGGCTACGCCGGCGTCGAGCACTCGCTGGTGCACGACACCGTCAAGGCCAGCGAATCCTGCCCGGCCGGGCATGTCGTGGTGGTCTGCAA
>CAYPTG010000345.1:0-2682 GCA_964413455.1 uncultured Mycobacterium sp.
CCGCGTGCGCTATCTGCTCACCCATCTGGACCAGGCCTGGGCGCTGGCGGTGATCCACCTGCGGCTGGCCCTGATCCCGCTGCTGCTCGGCCTGCTGATCGCGGTGCCGCTGGGAGCGCTGGTGTGGCGGCACGCCCGGCTGCGCCGGATCACCACGCTGACCGCCAGCGTCATTTTCACCATTCCGTCGCTGGCATTGTTCGTGATCCTGCCGCTGATCATCCCGACCAAGATCTTGGACGAGGCCAACGTCATCGTCGCGCTGACCCTCTACACCACCGCACTGCTGGTACGGGCGGTGCCCGAGGCCCTCGACGCGGTCCCCGCACAGGTGCGGGACGCGGCCGCGGCCGTCGGCTACACCCAAATCGGTCAACTACTCAAAGTCGAACTGCCGCTATCGATTCCGGTGCTGACCGCGAGTCTGCGGGTGGTCGCCGTCACCAACATCTCGATGGTCGCGGTCGGATCGATGATCGGAATCGGCGGTCTCGGCACCTGGTTCACCGAGGGTTACCAGGCAAACAAGAGTGATCAGATCCTCGCCGGGATCATCGCGATCTTCCTACTCGCGATCTTCGTCGACATCCTGATCCTGCTGGCCGGACGGTTCCTCGCCCCGTGGGCCAGGAGTGTCAAGACCGTCCAGCGACCACGGGTCGAGGTAGCCGCATGAGCTTCTTCCAGCAAGCCCTCGACTACATCTTCACCGCCGAAAACTGGGGCGGCAAAACAGGTTTGGGCGCCCGAGTTCTGGAGCACCTGCATTACACCGGCCTGGCGGTGGCCTTCTCCGCGGTGATCGCCATCCCGCTCGGAATGATCATCGGGCACACCAGGCGCGGGTCGGTGCTAGTGGTCACCGCAGTCAACGCGCTGCGGGCGCTGCCCACCCTGGGCGTGTTGCTGCTCGGGGTGCTGGTGCTGGGGTTGGGTCTGGTACCGCCGACGATCGCACTGACCCTGCTCGGGGTGCCGCCACTGCTGGCCGGAACCTACTCCGGGATCGCCAACGTGGACCCGAAGGTGGTCGACGCGGCCCGTTCGATGGGCATGACCGAGCGCCGGATACTGACCCGGGTCGAGGTCCCCAACGCAATGCCGCTGATCCTGGGTGGTCTTCGCACCGCGACGTTGCAGATTGTGGCAACCGCGACCGTGGCGGCCTACGCCAGCCTCGGCGGGCTGGGACGCTATCTGATCGACGGGATCAAGGTGCGCCAGTTCTATCTGGCCCTGGTCGGGGCGCTGATGGTGACGGTACTGGCTCTGCTGCTCGATGGTCTGCTGGTCCTGGCGGTGTGGGCGTCGGCGCCCGGGACCGGCCGGCTGCACCGAAGCCTGCCCCCGCCGGTGCTCGGTGAGGAGATCCTGCTGGAGTCCGGCCTGCGCCGCCGGACGCCCGACTACAGCGGTAGCCCCCCGTCCCTTACGGTAGAGGGGTGGTGAGCCCCGACGATGCCGGCGCAAAGGCCTGGCCGGCTATCTTGACCTGGCGTTCCCCCGATATCGCCCGATTGGAGTCGACCCGAGTTGCGCTGTCCGGCAACCGGATCAAGGCACACGGCCGGATCGTCGCGGCGGAGTCGCAAGGCCACCCGGCGTTCAGCGCCTCCTACGATCTGGTAACCGACGACAGTGGCGCCACCAAGCGGTTGTCCCTTAACGTCACGCTGGCCGAGCGGGAGCGGCAGATCTCGATTGCCCGCGACGAGGAGAACATGTGGCTGGTCACCGACCACGAGGGCGCGTCGCAGGAAGCCTATGACGGCGCAGTGGACGTCGACATGGTGCTGAGCCCGTTTTTCAACGCGCTACCGATCCGCCGGACCGGCCTGTACCGGGAGTCCGGGACGGTCACCGTGCCGGTGGTGTACGTGTACTTGCCTGACCTGACCATCACCGCGGGCACTGCGACCTACACCAGCGTCGGCGCCGATGACGGTGCCGCCATCCAACTGCGGTCCCCGGTCGCTGAAGCCACTGTCATGGTGGATCGGGACGGGTTCATCGTCGATTACCCGGGCCTGGCAGAGCGGATCTGATCACCCCACCGGCTCGTCCGGCCGCGGCCAGCTCGGCACGCCAGTTCTCCTCGCCGATGGCGAGGGCGACGATGTCGGGCCGGGAGAAGCTCTCGAAACGGATACGCGCGGCATGGCCGGCGTTGACGAGCTCGGCCACCGAATCCCGCTCAGTCAGCGACGCCCGGACATGCTGGAGCAGCCCCAACGCATGGTCGAGCACCGGTACGAGCTGATCGGCGTTCGCCTCGCACATGGCGCGCACCAGGTCGGGTTCGGTGCCGGCGACCCGGGTTCCGTCCCGGAACGATCCGGCGGCCAGGGCGAACGCCAGGGGGACCTCGCCGGCGGTGGCGGCCAAGGCTTCGGCGAACAGATGCGGCAGGTGCGAGATGGCCGCCGCGGCGGCGTCGTGCTCGTCGGACTTCACCGGAACCACCACCGCGCCGCAGTCCAGCGCCAACCCCATCACCTGCGCCCAGATCTCGGCATCGACGTGCTCGTCGACACTGACCACCCACGGTGCGCCGGAAAACAACCCGGCCGAGCCCGCGGCCCAGCCCGAGTACGCGGTACCGGTCATCGGGTGTCCACCGACGTAGCGGTCCAGCAGGCCGGCCGTGCGCATTTGGGTGAGCACCGCTCCCTTGACGCTGAT
>CAYPTG010000346.1:0-2679 GCA_964413455.1 uncultured Mycobacterium sp.
GGCCAGTTCCGGACCGCCGGACTCGACGATGCGGCCGTCGACGAAGACGTGCACAAACTGCGGGCGGATGTAGCGCAGGATGCGGGTGTAGTGGGTGATCAGCAGCACGCCGGCGTGCTCGGCCTCGGCGTAGCGGTTCACCCCTTCGCTGACCACCCGCAGCGCGTCGACGTCCAGGCCGGAGTCGGTCTCGTCCAGGATGGCGATCTTGGGCTTGAGCAGACCGAGCTGCAGGATCTCGTGGCGCTTCTTCTCCCCGCCCGAAAAGCCTTCGTTGACACTGCGTTCGGCGAACTGCGCGTCGATCTCCAGATCGGCCATCGCCGCCTTGACCTCTTTGACCCACAGCCGCAGCTTCGGTGCCTCACCGCGCACCGCGGTCGCCGCCGTGCGCAGGAAGTTCGACATCGACACCCCGGGGATCTCCACCGGGTACTGCATGGCCAGAAACAGCCCGGCGCGAGCGCGTTCGTCGACGCTCATCGCCAGCACGTCCTCGCCGTCGAGGGTGATCGAGCCCGAGGTGACGGTGTACTTGGGGTGCCCGGCGATGGCGTAGGACAGCGTCGACTTGCCGGATCCGTTGGGACCCATGACCGCATGGGTCTCCCCCGAGCGCACCGTCAGGTTGACGCCCTTGAGGATCTCCTTCTCGGTCCCGTCTGGATTGGCGATGCAGACGTGCAGATCCTTGATGTCCAGTGTGCTCATGATTCAGTTCTCGATTCGGTGAAGGCCAGTTCCTGTTCGATGGCGTCGGTCAATCGGTCACGCACCTCCGGCACGGCGATCTTGGCGATGATCTCACCGAAGAAGCCGCGCACCACCAGGCGGCGGGCTTGGTCCTCCGGGATGCCCCGGGCCTGTAGGTAGAACAACTGCTCGTCGTCGAAACGGCCGGTGGCACTGGCGTGTCCGGCCCCGACGATCTCGCCGGTCTCGATCTCCAGGTTCGGCACCGAATCGGCGCGGGCACCGTCGGTGAGCACCAGGTTGCGGTTGACCTCGAAGGTGTCGGTGCCGGTGGCTTCGGCGCGGATCAGCACATCGCCAACCCACACGGTGTGCGCGTCGGGCTTGCCGGAACCCGGATCTCCTTGCAGCGCACCCTTATAGCTCACGTTGGACCGGCAGTTCGGCTGCCCGTGGTCGACCAACAGCCGGGACTCCAAGTGCTGGCCGGCGTCGGCGAAGTAGAGACCGAGTAGCTCGGCGTCCCCGCCGGGAGCGTCGAACCGCACGGTGGCCGCCAGCCGCACCAGGTCGCCGCCCAAGGTGACCGCGGTGTGTCGCAGCACCGCGTCCTTGCCCAGCCGGGCGTGTTGGGCGCTGACGTGCACCGCGTCGTCGGCCCAGTCGGCGATCCACACCACGGTCAGCCGGGCCGCGTCGCCGAGGACGAATTCGACGTTATCGGCGTAGGTGCCGCTGCCCCGCAGGTCGATCACGGCAACCGCTTCGGCGAGTTCCTCGGCGCGGATCTGCAAGTGCCCGTAGGCGGTCCGGCCTTCGCCAGGTCCGGTCAGGGTGATCTCGATCGGCGTTTCGATATGCGCACCGCGGGCGACGGTGACAACAGTCGCCTCGTCGAATGACGAGAAGGCCTGGGCGGCAACGCGGTCGGTGGGAACCCCTCCCTGGCCGAGCCGCGGGTCGCCACGTCGGGCGGTCTCTACCGTGACGTGCGCCTGGTCGGCAACCGCGATCCGGGCCGTACCGGTTGCCGTGGCCGTCCCGTCATGCAGGCCGCGCAGCCGGCGCAGCGGGGTGAACCGCCAGACCTCGTCGCGCCCGCCCGGTATCTCAAAAGCGTCGACGTCGAAGGAGCTGAATTGCTCTCCCTTGTTGATCTGGCCCGAGTTGAGGGTCGCCGGTCGCGAACCCTCAACCGCCGCAGATAGATTCGTGGTCATCCGACCGCGCCCTCCATCTGCAGCTCGATCAGCCGGTTGAGCTCCAGGGCGTACTCCATCGGCAGCTCCTTGGCGATCGGCTCGACGAAGCCGCGCACCACCATGGCCATCGCCTCGTCCTCGGTGAGCCCGCGGCTCATCAGGTAGAACAGCTGGTCCTCACTGACCTTCGACACGGTGGCCTCATGCCCCATGGTGACGTCGTCCTCGCGGATGTCGACGTAAGGGTAGGTGTCGCTGCGGCTGATGGTGTCCACCAGCAGCGCATCGCATTTCACGCTGGAGCGCGACCCGTGCGCGCCCTTGTTCACCTTGACCAGGCCGCGGTAAGAGGTACGACCGCCGCCGCGAGCCACCGACTTCGACACGATGTTGCTCGACGTGTTCGGCGCCAGGTGCAGCATCTTGGCGCCGGTGTCCTGATGCTGGCCCTCGCCGGCAAAGGCGATCGAAAGCACTTCGCCCTTGGCGTGCTCGCCGGTCATCCACACCGCCGGATACTTCATGGTGACCTTGGAGCCGATGTTGCCGTCGACCCATTCCATGGTGGCGCCGGCTTCGGCACGGGCCCGCTTGGTGACCAAGTTGTAGACGTTGTTCGACCAGTTCTGGATCGTCGTATAGCGCACCCGCGCATGGGGTTTGACGATGATCTCCACCACCGCCGAATGCAGCGAGTCGCTCTTGTAGATGGGAGCGGTGCACCCTTCCACGTAGTGCACATAGGACCCTTCATCGGCGATGATGAGCGTCCGCTCGAACTGCC
>CAYPTG010000347.1:0-1819 GCA_964413455.1 uncultured Mycobacterium sp.
ACCTTCTCCGATGCCGGGGTGTCCGGGCCCGAGACCACCTCCTGATTGCGCCGCCGCGATCGTGATATCAAGTCTGGCAAGCGCTTTCGCATTCGGGACGGTGCTGCCGATCGGGCGTAGCAGCAGTTCTCCCGGCGGCGCCACGGTGAGTGCGCTGCCGGTTGTCGGCGCGGTGCTGGGTCTGGCCGCAGCGGCGGTCCTGTGCGCCGGGAGTTGGGCGTTCGGTCCGCACAGCCTGCTCACCGGGGCGCTGGCAGTGGCCTCATTGCTATTGCTGACCCGGGGCCTGCATATCGACGGGCTCGCCGACACCGCCGACGGGCTGGGGTGCTACGGGCCGGCGCCGCGTGCGCTGGCGGTGATGCGCGAGGGGTCCACCGGCCCGTTCGGTGCAGCCGCTGTCGCGGTGGCGCTGCTGGCCCAGTCGGCGGCGTTCGCCGCACTACCACCGGGCCGGACGGCGACCGCCGCGGCGGTGACCGCACTAGCTGCGGGCCGGGTCGCCGCGGTGCTGGCGACTCGCCGGGGGGTTCCGGCGGCGCCGGGCAGCACGCTGGGTGCGCTGGTCGCCGGCCGCCAGCCGTACTGGCTGCTGGCCGGGTGGACGGTGCTGATCGGTGCCGGTGCGACGCTGGCCACTCCGCGGCCGTGGCAGGGGCCGGTGGTGGTGCTGATCGGGTTGCTGGTGGCCGCCGCACTGGTCGGCCATTGCGTGCGCCGGTTCGGCGGGATCACCGGCGACGTGATCGGCGCGGCGATCGAGCTGACCACCACGCTGACCCTGATCGGCCTGGCCATCCGGGCCTGAGACGTCGCCAACCTTGTTGACTGTGCGTTGAGGGTCGACGACACGCAGGGCGGGTCGCACTGACCGCACAGTGAACGGAGCCCTCAGTGCAGCCGGGTCATCCAGCCGTGGGTGTCGGCGAAGGTACCGCGCTGAATCCCGGTCAACGTGTCGCGCAGCGCCATGGTGACCTCACCGGGTGAACCGTCGCCGACGGTGAACTCCCCTTCGCCGTGCTTGACCTGAGCCACCGGCGTAATGACCGCGGCAGTGCCGCAGGCGAACACCTCGGTGATCTCACCGTCGGCGACGCCCTTGCGCCACTCCTCGACGTCGATCTTGCGTTCTTCGACGGCGAAGCCGGCGTCACCGGCCAACTGCAGCAGCGAGTCACGGGTGATGCCGGGCAGCAGCGATCCGCTCAGCTCGGGGGTGACCAGCCGGGCCGACCCGCCGCTGCCGAAGACGAAGAACAGGTTCATCCCGCCCATCTCCTCGATGTAGCGGCGCTCGATGGCGTCCAGCCAGACCACCTGGTCACAACCGTGCTCGGCGGCCTCGGCCTGGGCCAGCAGCGATGCGGCGTAGTTGCCGCCGAACTTGGCCGCCCCGGTGCCGCCCGGGCTGGCCCGCACGTACTCGGTGGACAGCCACACGCTGACCGGCTTGATACCGCCGGCGAAGTAGGCACCGGCCGGCGAGCCGATCACCAGATACCGGTATTGCGAGGCCGGGCGCACCCCGAGCCCGGGCTCGGTGGCGATGATGAACGGCCGCAGGTACAGCGATTCCTCTCCCCCGGCCGCCGGCACCCATTCGTGGTCGACGGCGATCAGCTGACGCAGCGACTCCAGGAAGATCTCGTCGGGCAGCTCCGGGATGGCTAGCCGGCGCGCCGAAGCCCGCAGCCGGGCGGCGTTGGCCTCCGGGCGGAACGAGACGATCGACCCGTCCGCCCACCGGTAGGCCTTGAGACCTTCGAAGACCTCCTGGGCGTAGTCCTCGATCGGCAGCGCCGCCGTGCTGCGCACG
>CAYPTG010000347.1:1829-2668 GCA_964413455.1 uncultured Mycobacterium sp.
GACCTCCTGGGCGTAGTGCAGCACGATGGACGACGGGTCGAGTTCGATCGGGCCGTAGGGCACCACCTGCGCGTCGTACCAGCCGCGGTCCGCGTCGTAGAACGCCGAGACCATATGGTCGGTGTGGAACTTGCCGAAGCCCGGCGTGGCCAGGATCTCCGCGCGCTGCTGCGCGTCCGCCGGGGCGGGGCTGCGCTGCACGTCGAAAGCGAGGGCGGCGGGGGGCATGACGGCGATTGTATAGCTGAATTATTTCGTCTTCAGGTCCACGAACGGCGGCTTGACGACCTCGCAGTCCAGCAGCCGGCCGCGGACGTCGACGCTGACCAGATCGCCGTCAGCGATGTCGGCGTCGGCGTCGATCAGGGCCAGCGCGATCCCGGCGCCCAGCGTCGGCGAGAAAGTTCCGGATGTGGTGACACCGATCGGCACCGCGTCGCGCAGCACGGCCATCCCGGCGCGCGGGACCCCGCGGCCGGTGGCCCGCAGCCCCCGCAGCACCCGCCGCGGGCCGTCTTTTTTCTCGGCCAGCAGGGCGTCGCGGCCGTAGAACGCGTCCTTGGACCAGCCGATCGCCCAGCCGCAGCGGGCCTGCAGCGGAGAGATGTCCAGCGACAGCTCGTGGCCGTGCAGCGGGTAACCCATCTCGGTGCGCAGGGTGTCGCGGGCCCCCAGCCCGGCGAGCTGCCCGCCCCGGCTCTGCACCTCGGAGACCAGGGCGTCGAACAGCGCCGGCGCACCGTCCCACGGCGGCAGCAGCTCATAGCCGTGCTCCCCGGTGTACCCGGTGCGGCACACCCGCACCGGGACACCGGCGTACTCGGCGTCGGCGAATCCCA
>CAYPTG010000348.1:0-2664 GCA_964413455.1 uncultured Mycobacterium sp.
GGCCAGCGCCCGGATCGCCTCGGGCACCGGCAGCACCCAGCGCGGGTCCACCACCGTCACCCCGATGCCCTGTTTGCGCAGCCGGACGGCGACCCGCAGCGCCATCGGCGCGAACGATCCCACCGCGACCAGCAGCACGTCGTTGCCGAGTTCGGCGCCCGGGCGGGCCAGCACGTCCACCCCCGACACCCGCTCCAGAGCCGGGATATCCTCGCCCACTTCACCTTTCGGGAAGCGCAGGACGGTGGGGCCGTCGTCGACGTCGAGCGCTTCACCGAGTTCTTCACGAAGTCGCTCACCGTCACGGGGCGCGGCCACCCGGATACCGGGCACGATGCCCAGCACCGACAGATCCCACATGCCGTTGTGGCTGGCGCCGTCGTTGCCGGTGATCCCGGCCCGGTCGAGCACCAGCGTGACCGGAAGCCGGTGCAGCGCAACGTCCATCAGCAGCTGGTCGAAGGCCCGGTTGAGGAAGGTGGAGTAGATCGCGACCACCGGGTGCATACCGCCCATCGCCAGCCCAGCCGCCGAGGTCATGGCGTGCTGCTCAGCGATGCCGACGTCGAACAGCCGGTCGGGATAGCGCTCGCCGAACGCGGCCAGCCCAGTGGGGCCGGGCATGGCGGCGGTGATCGCCACCAGGTCACGGCGCACGCCGGCGTAGGCGATCAGCGCGTCGGAGAACACCGACGTCCACCCCGGTGCGGCGATCTTGGTGGCCAGGCCGGTCTCCGGGTCGATGACGCCGCAGGCGTGCATCTGCTCGGCCTCGTCGTTTTCGGCCGGCGCATACCCCATGCCCTTGCGGGTGACGACGTGCACGATCACCGGGCGGCGGTAGCCGCGGGCGTGCCGCAGCGCGGTCTCCACCGCATGCTCGTCATGCCCGTCGATCGGCCCGACGTACTTCAGGCCCAGGTCGGTGAACATCGCCTGCGGCGACACCGCGTCCTTGATACCGGCTTTCACGCTGTGCAGCGCCTGGAACCAGATCTCGCCGATCAGCGGGATGGCCCGCACCGCGCTGCGACCCCGCTCCAGCATCCGCTCGTAGGCCGGTTGCAGCCGCAGCCCGGCCAGGTGCTCGGCCAACCCGCCGATGGTCGGTGCGTAGCTGCGCCCGTTGTCGTTGACGACGATCACCACCGGCCGCCGGGCCGCGGCGATGTTGTTGAGCGCCTCCCAGCACATCCCGCCGGTCAGTGCACCGTCGCCGACGACGGCGACCACGTGCCGGTTGCGCTCGCCGTTGAGCTCGAACGCCTTGGCCAGTCCGTCGGCGTAGGACAGCGCCGCCGAGGCGTGGCTGGACTCGACCCAGTCGTGCTCGCTCTCGGCGCGCGACGGGTAGCCGGAGAGTCCGTCTTTCATCCGCAGCGTGTCGAAGCCGCCGCTGCGGCCGGTCAGCATCTTGTGCACGTAGGCCTGATGCCCGGTGTCGAAGACGATTGGGTCGCGCGGGGAGTCGAACACCCGGTGCAACGCCAGGGTGAGCTCCACCACCCCCAGGTTCGGGCCCAGGTGACCGCCGGTGGCGGCGACCTTGGTGATCAGAAACTGACGGATCTCGGCGGCCAGGTCTTTGAGCTGGTCATCGGATAACCGATGCAGATCAGCGGGGCCGCGGACCTGTTCGAGCATTGGTTCAGTCTACGCACCCGGGGCGGGTCGATTCGCGTACACATCGGGCACCCCATCGTGGTCGGCGTCGGTGGTTTCCAACTCGAACACGCCGCGGTAGTGCCGGTTGCGGGCCCGCAGCACGATCGCCGCCAACAACGCGGCCAGCACCGAACCGGTCAGCACAGCGACCTTGACCACGTCCTGGGCCGGGGACTCCGGGCCGTAGGCCAGATCCCCGATCAGCAGCGACACGGTGAACCCGATCCCGGCCAGCATGGCCACCCCGAACACGTCGATCCAGCGCAGCGACTCGTCCAGGGTGGCGTGGGTGAAGGCGGCCAGCAGCCGGGTGGTGCCGAACACCCCGATGGTTTTGCCGATCACCAGGCCGCCGACGATGCCCAGGGCGATCGGATCGCGCAGCGCGGCGAGGAACCCGCTGTAGCCGCCGAAGGTGACCCCGGCGGCGAAGAACGCGAAGATCGGGACGGCCAAGCCCGCGGAGATCGGACGCACCCGGTGTTCGAAATGTTCGGCAAGGCCCGGGCCACCGTCGGCGTCGTCCGGCCGGGTGGGCACCATGAAGCCGAGCAGCACCCCGGCCACCGTGGCATGCACCCCGGACTCGTGGACCAGCACCCAGGTCGCCACCGCCAGCGGCAGCAGCAGCCACCAGCTGCGGACCCGCCGCTGCACCAGGATGGCGAACAGCGTCAACGGGATCAGCGCCGCCAGCAGCGACGGCAAGTGGATTTTCTCGGTGTAGAAGATCGCGATCACGGTGATGGCCAGCAGGTCGTCGACCACCGCCAGGGTGAGCAGGAAGGTCCGCAGCGCCGCGGGTAGATGGGTGGAGATGACCGCCAGCACCGCCACCGCGAAGGCGATGTCGGTGGCGGTCGGGATGGCCCAACCACGAGACGCCCCGCCGCCGGCGCCGGAAGTGACGGCCAGGAAGATCAACGCCGGAACCACCATGCCGCCCACCGCGGCGGCGATCGGCAGCGCCGCCCGCGCCGGGTCGCGCAGATCGCCGGC
>CAYPTG010000349.1:0-2630 GCA_964413455.1 uncultured Mycobacterium sp.
GCACACGCCGGCGGCCGCGGCGCGGTAATGGCGTTGCCGCACAGTGGCAACTGGGATATGGCCGGGGTATGGCTGGCGCAGAACTACGGCACGTTCACCACGGTGGCGGAGCGGCTCAAACCGGAGTCGCTCTACGACCGGTTCATCGAGTACCGGGAAAGCCTCGGATTCGAGGTACTGCCCACCTCCGGGGGAGCGCGGCCGCCGATGGAGGTACTGGCAGAACGGTTGCGCGCCAACCGATTTGTCTGTCTGATGGCCGACCGCGACCTATCCCGGTCCGGGGTGCCGGTGCAGTTCTTCGACGAACCCACCCGGCTGCCCGCCGGCCCGGCGAAGCTGGCCATCGAGACCGGGGCACCGCTGCATCCGGCGCATGTGTACTACGACGGCCGGGACTGCGTCGTGCAGATCGACGACGCGCTGGACACCAGCTCCGGCGAGGTCGGCGTGATCACCCAGGCGCTGGCCGACCGGTTCGCGGTCAACATCGCCGCCCACCCTCAGGACTGGCACATGCTGCAACCGTTGTGGCTGGGCGACCTGTCCGAAGAGAGACGTGCCCGGCTCTTGAAAGCCCCCCAGGAAGACCGAGGCTGATGCGCATCGGCATGGTGTGCCCGTACTCGTTCGACGTGCATGGCGGAGTGCAGGCGCACGTGCTGCAACTTGCCGAGGCGATGCGCGAGCGCGGGCACGACGTCAGCGTGCTCGCCCCGTCGTCTCCTCATGTCGCGCTGCCCGACTATGTGGCCTCCGGCGGCAAGGCGGTGCCGATCCGCTACAACGGCTCGGTGGCTCGGCTACGGTTCGGCCCGGCCACCCATCGGCTGGTCAAGAAGTGGATCGCCGCAGGCGATTTCGATGTTCTGCACCTGCACGAACCCAACGCTCCCAGCCTGTCCATGCTGGCGTTGCGGATCGCCGAAGGGCCGATCGTTGCGACGTTCCACACCTCCACCACGAAGTCGTTGGCACTGGGCGTCTTCGCCGGTCTGCTGCGGCCCTGGCACGAGAAGATCGTCGGCCGTATCGCGGTGTCCGATCTGGCCCGGCGCTGGCAGATGGAGGCGCTGGGCTCAGACGCTGTGCAGATTCCCAACGGCGTAGATGTCGACTCGTTCGCCTCGGCCGCACCGCTGCCCGGCTATCCGCGGGTCGGTAAGACGGTGCTGTTCCTCGGCCGCTTCGACGAGCCGCGCAAGGGTATGGCGGTGCTGCTGGAAGCGCTGCCCGCGGTCGTGGCGCGGTTCCCCGATGTACAGATCCTGATCGTCGGTCGCGGCGATGAGGACGAATTGCGGGAGGACGCAGGCGGTCTCGCACGGCATCTGCGCTTCCTGGGACAGGTCGACGACGCCGAGAAGGCCGCGGCGCTGCGCAGCGCCGACGTCTACTGCGCCCCTAACACCGGCGGGGAAAGCTTCGGCATCGTGCTGGTCGAGGCGATGGCCGCCGGTGCGGCCGTGGTCGCCAGCGACCTCGACGCCTTTCGGAGGGTGCTGGTCGGTGGCAAGGCCGGGCGGCTGGTGCCGCTAGAAGATCCCGCCGCGCTGGCCGAGGCGCTGATCGATGTGCTCAGCGACGACACACTGCGTGCCCGGTACGTCCAGGCGGCCACCGCCGCGGTGCGCCGCTACGACTGGTCGGTGGTGGCCGACGAAATCATGCGGGTCTATGAAACGGTGGCGGTGCCCGGGGTCAAGGTGCGGGCCGGCAGCGGCCCGCCGGGTCGCGCCGTGCGGGCCGGCAGCGCGGCCGGCTCAGGGCACGCCGACTGATGCACCCGGTGCTGTGGTGGACGCTGGTTGTCGCGTTGGTGGTGGCGGTGCTGCTGCTGGCGCTGTGGGCCTTTCAGACCGCCAACCGGCTGGACCGGCTGCACGTCCGTTACGACCTGTCCTGGCAGGCGCTGGACGCCGCGCTGGCTCGCCGGGCCGTGGTGGCGCGGGCCATCGCGGTTGACGCCTACCCAGGCGGTTCGGCCGGCGGCCCGGCCGGTGAGCGGCTATCCAAGCTGGCCGACGCCGCCGAACGGGCACCGCGTACGGCCCGGGAGGCCTGCGAGAACGAGCTGTCCACGGCGCTGTCCCAGGTGGAGCCGTCGGATGTGGCACCGGCCTTAATGGCAGAGCTGGCCGAGGCCGAGTCGCGGGTGCTGCTTGCTCGGCGATTCCACAACGACGCCGTCCGCGACACCCTGGCGCTGCGCGACGTCCGCCCGGTGCGCTGGCTGCGCCTGGGCGGGCATGCGCCGTTGCCCACCTACTTCGAGATCGCCGAGCCCGCCCAGCGATAAGCTGGTTGGGCACTAAGTGAAGGAGCGCACAGTGGATACCGCAGCGGCAACCAACGGCTCGGCCGGCACCGCCCAGACCGGGACCGCGCGGGTCAAGCGCGGTATGGCCGAAATGCTCAAGGGCGGCGTCATCATGGACGTCGTTACCGCCGAGCAGGCGCGGATCGCCGAGGCGGCCGGCGCCGTCGCGGTGATGGCGCTGGAGCGGGTACCCGCCGACATCCGCGCCCAGGGCGGCGTCTCCCGGATGAGCGACCCGGACCTGATCGACGGCATCATCTCGGCCGTCACCATCCCGGTCATGGCCAAGGCCCGGATCGGCCACTTCGTC
>CAYPTG010000350.1:0-2625 GCA_964413455.1 uncultured Mycobacterium sp.
ATTACCTGGTCGCCGCGCACCTTGTTGTAGCCGGTGCCCTTCTGCGCACCGTCGTCCTCGCTGATCACGTCGGTGCCGTACAGGGCGTCATACAGCGAACCCCAGCGGGCATTGGCGGCGTTGAGCGCGAAGCGGGCGTTGAGGATCGGAACTACCAGCTGCGGCCCGGCGGTGGAGGTGATTTCGGCGTCGACGCCGGCGGTGGTGATGGCGAAGTCGTCCGGTTCGGGGTGCAGGTAACCGATCTCGGTGAGGAACTGCCGGTACTCGCCGGCGTCGAAACCCTCGCTCGCATGCTCGCGGTGCCAGGTGTCTATCTGTGACTGTAGGTCGTCGCGGCGGCCCAGCAGCTCGGCGTTGCGCGGGGTGAGGTCGGTGACCACCTTGTCGACTCCCGACCAGAAGCTGTCCGGGTCGATGCCGGTGCCCGGTAGCGCCTCATTGGTGATGAAGTCGTACAGCGGTTGCGCGACCCGCAGGTTGCCGACGGCCACCCGGTTCGTCATTGGTCCTCCCTCAAGGAAACTCACCTGAATCCTAGTCCGCCGTGCTTATCCGCCGGCGGCCGCTGCGTACTTGTGCGCCGGAGGACGCTGTGGCCGGTTCACCCGCGGTGGGTGCTGTCGCGAACCGTGCCGACCAGGTCTTCGACCAGATCCTCCAGGGTCACCATGCCGCAGATGGTGGTGTCGCTGCCGGTCAGCAGGGCCAGGTGGCTGTTGTTGCGGCGCAGCCGGGACAGCACCTCGGGCAGCGGCATGGTGGCGGGCAGCCTGGGCAGGTAGCGCACCGTCGACGCGCTGACCACCGCACCCGGGTGATCGACCAGGTCGAGCATGTCCTTGATGTGGACGAACCCGATGAACCGGCCGGCGTCATCGACCACCGGGAACCGGGAGTAGCCGGTGGCGGCCAGGGCCTTTTCGATGTCGGCGACGCTGGGGCCGGTGCCGGGCGCGGCGGCCGGTACCGAGCGGATCCGGTCCAGCGGGACCGCCACCTCGCCGGCCACCCGGTTGCGGATCTGCAGCGCCCGGGACAGCCGGGTGTGCTCCTCGGGATCCAGCAGGCCTTCGGAGCGGGACTGGGCGATCATCTCGGCCAGCTCCACCACGGAGACGGCGTTCTCCAACTCGGTCTTGGGTTGCATGCCAAGGGCTCGTACCACGGTCCGTGCGCACCAGTCGTAGACCGCGATGATCGGGCGAGTTGCCTTGACCCACAACAGATATGGCGGTACCAGCAGCATCGCCGCCTTCTCCGGGCCGGCCAGCGCGATGTTCTTGGGCACCATCTCGCCGAGTAGCACATGCAAGATGACCACCAGGGTGATGGCGACGATGAAGGACACCGTGTGCAGCAGCGCGTCCGGAACGCCGAACAGGTCGAACATCGGGGCCAGCAGATGCGCGATCGCCGGTTCGCCGACCCGGCCCAGCACGATCGAGCCGACGGTGATGCCCAGCTGTGCGCCGGCCAGCATGACGGCCAGGTTCTCACCGGCCCTGATCGCCGTCAGCGCACTGCGTTTGCCCTGCTCGGCAAGCGCCTCCAAGCGGTCGCGGCGCGCTGAGATCAGCGCGAACTCGGCCCCGACGAAGAATGCGTTGGCCGCGATCAGTAGCACCGTGAGCACGATCGCGAGAAGATCACCCATCGGCCCGGCCACCCTCGTGGTTCCCTTGGTCCTCGGCGATCTTCACCAGGTCCAGCAGATCGACCCGACGCCCGTCCATCCGGGCCACCGTCGCCTGCCAGCGCGGCTGCGCGTTGACCGGAGCGTCCGGGTCGAATGCGGTCAACTCCATCGACTCGCCCTCGGCCGGAATGTGACCGAGCGCGTGCATGACCAGTCCGCCGATGGTTTCGTAGTCGCCTTCGTGGGCTCGGAATCCGGTCTGTTCGGCCACCTCGTCGATCCGTAGTAGGCCCGAAACCCGGTGTCCGCCTGCGATTCTCACCACTTCGGGATTGGCGGCGTCGTGTTCGTCACGGATGTCGCCGACGATCTCCTCGATGAGATCCTCGACGGTGACCATGCCGGCGATACCGCCGTACTCGTCAGCCACCAGCGCGGTCTGCAGCCCGGTGCGGCCGATCTGTTCCATCAGCGCGTCCCCGTCCAGGGTGGACGGCACCACCGGCACTGTTTGGGCCAGTGCATCCACTCGGGTACCGACCCGCTCCGCGTGCGGAATCTCGAACACCTGCTTGAGGTGCACCACCCCGATAGCCTCGTCCAGGTCGCCGCGGGTCACCGGGAAGCGGGAGTGCCCGGTCTGGCGCACCTTCTCCAACAGCTCGGCGACGGTTTGGCCGACGTCTAGCGACTCGATCTTGGACCGCGGGGTCATGAATTCCTCGGCGGTGCGGGCCCCGAACTGCAGTGACCGGTCTACCAGCTGGGCGGTGGGCTGATCCAGCGAGCCGTGCCGCGCCGAGGTGCGCACCAGCGACACCAGTTCCTGGGGGGAGCGGGCCGAACTCAGTTCGTCGGCGGGTTCGATGCCCAGCCGCTTGAGAACCCAGTTGGCGACGCCGTTGGTGAGCCGGATCAGCGGGGTGAACATGGTCGAGAACAGCACCTGCGGTGCGGCCACCACCCGGGCGGTCTGCAGCGGCTGC
>CAYPTG010000351.1:0-2621 GCA_964413455.1 uncultured Mycobacterium sp.
GTGGGTGAACAAGAAAAAGCCCCCTTTCCCAAGTCGGGAAAGGGGGCTTGACCTGCATGTTCTTGTGGAGCTAAGGGGAATCGAACCCCTGACCTACTCGATGCGAATGGTCGTATACAACAGTCGCCTGGTTACTATGGGTTGCTATCAGTGCAGCTAGAGGCGCTGCGGTGTCCAGTGTCGTTCGCTGAATCTCCGCGATTCCGCTCGTTTACGGTGGGTAAAAGGTGGGTAGCGCCATTCGGGGCTGCATGGGATTACACAACCCGCCACAACCGTGATGAAGTCGTCGACCGCGGCCTGGTAGTCGCGGGAGGCGCGGTCGACGGCGACGCCGGTCTGTTTCACCGCTTCCAGCGACTTCTTCGCCACCTCGACGACCGGGGCCGGCGCCGGGATCTCGGTCTTGCCTTGCCGGATCACGCCTCGTTCGGCGGTGTCCCGGATCTTGTCGACCTTGTCCAACGTCGAGCCGGAGTATCCGGTGCCCTTCGCCGCGACCTTGCGCGTGGCCTTGTCTGTCGGCGGAGTCTTGGAAACCTCGTCCAAGTTGGACGAGGTTTCAACCGCGGCCTTCGGCGGGCGCCCACCGACGTTCTGCGCAGCGACGGGCGCGAGAATCTTGGCGCGGCGCTCGCGTGCCCGTGATGCCTCGTACGGGGTAAGACCTTTTCGGCAGGTGTTTTCGTCGGACTCGGCCTGCAACACTTCCTCGGCGTTCGCGAGGTCCACAACGGTGACCGGTACTTCCTGCCAGCCCAGTTGCTTGCACGCTTCAAGGCGACGGCCACCCGCAACCAGTTGATGGTCGGCAGTCACCACCACCGGGTGCAGCAGGCCAAGGTCGTCGATCGACTCGGCCAAGCCGACGATGTCGCCGAACTCCTGCCGGTCCCGCTCCCCAACGATGATCTTGTCGATGTCGATGCACTCAGTCATCAGGCAACGTCCGTCCGGGCTGCGCGCTCAATTGAGGACTTGACCGGCTCCGGCTGATACACGTCGATGGGCGACAGACCTAGCGCCCGAGCCCATGCAGCCATGAGGGGCTTGGATGCCCGCTTGTATCCCAATTCGATGTTGCGGATGGTGTCGGGGTGGGTACCCGCGGGACCGCCCTGCTGCTCAATCCGCTCGATGAGGCTGGCGACAGAGATGCCCAAACCTTCTCGATGCTGTCGGATCGGCACCTGCGGACCGATAGGTGTTTCGCTCATGTCGCCAACTATAGCGACAGGAACCGACAGGCGCAACACCTCAACCGCCGGCCGGGTATCACGTTGATCAGCGAACCATATGCGTATGCGGTGCGGGTCAAGGCGAAGAAGGCGCAGAAGGTTGGTTCGCGGGCTACGTCGGCTGGACAGTTGTCGGCATGCACGATCTTCGTGAATGGCCGGCAGGTGGCGCACATGCGCGACGGGTTCACCGGTAAGTCTCGGTGTTAGCAGCATGCGGATCCATGAGGTAGGGCCGTGTGAGTGCGGAACGACGATCATCCAGACAACGAAGACGAAGAACCGCAGCAGGCTGAGTGAGGAGTGGACCCGCCCGTACTGTCCGAACATGTCGTGTGATCGCAAGAAGACCGAACGTGAGGTGGCCTGGTTGCGAGAGCAGGGCTATGTAGGCGAGTGGTGCGACTCGCCACGAGGCCAGTTCTGGACGCTCCCTTAGGGCAACGACGAAATCGGCCCGACCCTCACAGGAGGGGTCGGGCCGATGGTCGTCGTAGGCGGTGGGTCTAGATGGGTCGGTACCGGAAGATTGGGGTGACGTCGACGGTGAATGCTTGGGAGCCGTCATTGACGACAATGGATAGCGGCATCGTTTCGCGGCGCAGCAGGGTGGAGCCGTTGAAGATGCCGTAGCCGTCGATGGTGGTGCCGTTCGACACGGTGCTACCGGGCACGCTGATTGTGACGGTCGACCCGGTCTTCTTGCCCCAGGTGAAGCCGTCTTCGGTGACCTTGGCGGCAGCGCCCCAGGTGGTGTCGGCGTAGACGGTGCCGACACGGGTCGATCCGTAGTACAGGCCGATGCGGTTGCCGAGTGCGCCAATGGCGTCAGCGCAGGCCAGTAGATGAGCGTCTGCATACGTTGCGGTCATGATCGGTGCCTTTCGTAAGGGTTACTGGGGTTTATTGGCGGGCGCAGCACCAGGCTTGGCCCCGGCCGCCCTTGTTGCCGTTGCCGGCAAATGCGCCGCCGCCGCGACCACCCGAGCCGGGTGTGTTCGCGGTGTTGCCGGTCGACTCGGTGCCGCCAACGTAGGTTTGGCCGTTGAGCGCGACGTCCTTGTTGCTGTTGGTGTTGCCGTTGCCGGGTGCGTCGCCGTTGCGGGTGGCACCGTTGCCGCCGCCACCACCCCCACCGCCGTTGCCGGAAACAAGGTCGGTGCCGGAGTAGGTGATCTTCGACAGGCCGCCGGTGCCACCCGCGCCGGAGATGAAGATGGAGCCGGACCCTGCGCTGCCGCCGTCGCCGACCGTGATCGTCAGGGTGATCGCGGTCCACGGGATGTGGACGCCGCGTTCGATGGTGGTCCACGCCCAGTAGCCGCCGTCACCGCCTTCGCCGGAGAAAATGGTTCCAGCACCGCCACCGCCGCCGCCGCCGCC
>CAYPTG010000352.1:0-2612 GCA_964413455.1 uncultured Mycobacterium sp.
ACCGGTTCGCCGGCCACCGTGGCCGCCGTTCCGGAGTGCGACTCATGGGGTTCGGCGTGCGACCCATGATGGTGGTGCCCGGCTTGCAGCGACAACGCGGTCGCCGGTCCGGCGTGCCCGCTCATCGGACGGTCACCGACACCGCGCGGGTATAGAGCAGCCGCCCGGCGCAACCGATACGGATCAGCGCCCACCACTGCCCGGGGGGCACCCACAGCGGCGGGGTGACCTCGAATCCGACCTCGACCGTCGAGCGCGCCGGCAGCACCGCGCCAACTGCCGCCGGGCCGATCCACTCCCAGGTTCCCCACGGGCTGATCAGGTGCGCTTCCAGGTTGAGGTCGCCGCTGGCCCGCGACCCGATTGTCGCTTCGAGCCGGGCACTACTGCCACGGTTGACGGTGACCTCGTCGGGCTCGGACACGAGGTGTACCAGCTCAGCGGCACTGTCTTCAGGGTCGCCGGTCTCGCCCATGTCGCCGACGGTGATGACGCAGACGTCTTCCACGGCCTGCCGCCAGGCCGGCGGCACGTCGCCGGACAGTTCCAGCGTCGCGCGCACCGGGTATTGGCCGGGCGTTGCGTCGTCGGGAATCCGGACGATGATCTCGGCTTCCCGGTGACCGCGTGGTGGAAGTTCCGCGTTGAAGTCATTGAGGTCACGGCGCTTCACCGGCCCACGCCGTTCCGCGGCCAACATCCGAACCTCGGCGTCCTGCTCGTCCGGCGCCCACCCGTCGGGGTAGTGCATCCGCACCGCCGCACTCAGCGTGACGTCGCTGCAATCGCTGGCGACGGTCAATCGCAACCGGACGATGTCACCGGGGGCCGCAACCACCGATTCGGGGTGCAGGTGCGCGACGGCCGGCAGGCCGCCCAGCGGTGCGGGTCCGCGGTTGTGCAGCCAGTAGCGGGCGTACAGCGGCTGGGCGGCTTCGGCGTCGGGCGCCAGCCGCTGATCGGTGGCATCGATCACCGGCTGCGCATCGAGATGTGCTGCCACGGTGCCGATTTGGTAGCCGTGCAACCCCAACGCCGACGTTCCGCCGTCCCGCGCCGATTCCAACAGGTCCACCGAGCCTGCCTCGCCCACCGAACCCACAGCCGTCGTGATCGTGACATCACTTGGCGCGCCCAGGGTTTCGACCAGCCGGATGACGACATCGGCCGGGTCGACGGCGCCCGCGCTACCGACCGCGGTGGGATTACCACGCGGCTTCAGTGCGCCCACCTGCACCGCGCCCACCGGCTGGACATCCAACAGCGAACCGTCGACCGGCAGGCCACCGGCACCACCGTCGACCGGAACGCAGCGCATCGGGTGGTTGAACTCCGCACTGAGGGAAGGCATTCCGACGTCGCGCCAGTCACCATTGCCGGATATCAGGCTGAAATCGAAGGTATGGCTCCAGTGCTGCAGCTGAAAGTTCGACCCGTCGGGCATCTGCCGTTTCGGCGGGTCGATCCACACGCCGGACGGCCAGCCGGTGCAGGACCGCATCAGCGAGGCGTGCAGTGTGCCGTCACGTTCCACCGCGAAACCCGGCACTCCACGGTTCACCAGTGCAATGGTGTGCGCCTCGAACGGCCCGCAGGCCACCGGCGTCTGCTGATCGACGGTGATCTCGGCGTGGCCCAGGTCGGCCACCACCGCGTCGATGGCTTGGGTCAGCCGATCGCGGCCGTCACCGGCGATCACCAGCACCGGCAGGGCCAGCACGTCGCGCAGGTCGGCGTCGGGCACCCACACATCGGCCAGCGGCGCGGCGGCCGGCACCAACACCCGGGCCTTACCGTGCTCGGCCAGTTGACGTTTCACCTCGGCGGCATAGCCCGGGTCGGCGGCGGCCAGCACCGCCGCAGTGAAGGCATTGTCGTCCGGCCCGCCGAGCGCCAACCTGGCGTCGGGCAGATTGGAGTCCACCTCAAGGTGCCCGTAGCGCGGCCGGTCGGCGGTGCTGCAGGTGGCGGTCACCCCGGCACGCACCAACGCGACCATCAGGTCGCGGGCCAACGCGGCGTCGTCCTCGGCGGGTGCCACAACCTCGGCCACCGACACCGCGCGGGTCTGCCCGCCCACCCGAATCCTGGCGCACGAAGACAGCCCGAACCAGCCGTGCGCGGGGTTGTCCAGCGTCCACGGGTGCTTCGCGGAGTCCACCGCCCGATCCTCGCCGGAGGCGTGGTCGTGCATCAGGCCGAAGCCGCGGCCGACCACCGCGTCACCGACCTCGCTGACCGGCAGCGCGCCGGGCACCGGGCAGGGCCAGCGCAGCCGCACCAGTCGGTCGGCGCCGGTGAAGTCGTCGATGGTGATGCGGCAGTCCACCCGGTCGACACCGTGCCACAGGGTCAGGGTTTGGGTGTAGCGCAGTGTGTCGCCGATGGCGCCGCTGACCACCAGTCGCTCCCCGAGTGCGCTGCGGTAGGCCTGAACCGACGCTTTCGTGGCCGACGAGCATTCCAGCGGCCCGCTGGGCAACAGGTGCCACGGGCCCTCGCCGGCCTCCGGGTGCGACGGGTATTCGTGGTAGACAGCCAGTTCGTTGCCGACGGCGCCGTCGGCGATCAGCTCCCGGCCGGAATCACGTTCTCCCGCACCGAGTTCCACC
>CAYPTG010000353.1:0-2611 GCA_964413455.1 uncultured Mycobacterium sp.
GCTGGGTGAGGTGGCCGCGGATGTGCTGGGCCTGCATGTAACCCACCGGCACCGGGCTGACCGGGGCCTTGGCGGCCTTGGCCAGCGACTTGTCGGTCGGCCCCCAGGTCACTACCGGCCCGTCGACCGGCGTCCACTCGCTGATCGAGCCGATCTCCAGTGGCCCAATGCGCATTGTCTTTCTCCTCGCTGACGCCGGCGCGGATGGTCGGCTATCCGGCGGCCGGCGCCGGAATGCCTTCTCGCTGCCGAAGTTCCTCACACAGGTGATCGGCCAGCCCGCGCACCGTGGTGATCTGGGTGGGCCCGATCCGGACGCCGGTCTCGGTCTCGATCCGGGTGCGCAACTCAAGGTTGCCCAGCGAATCCAGGCCGTAATCGGACAGCGGACGGTCCGGGTCGATACTGCGCCGCAGCAGCAGGCTGAGCTGCTCGGAGACCAGCTTGCGGATCATGCCCGGCCATTCCTCCGGCTCGACGGCCCGCAGCTCGGCCAGGAACTTGCCGCTGTCGCCCTGGGCGGCGTTGGCCGACTGGAACGCTTCGGCGAACTTGCTGCGCTGACCGAACGCGGTCAGCCACGGCGTCCCGATGATCGGCGCGTAGCCGCTGTAGGGGCGGTCGTAGCGCAGCAGCGTCTCAAAGGCCCGGGCACCTTCTTCCGGTTCGATCGCCATCCCGGTGTCCTCGGCCAGCGCCATGCCGCGGCCGACCTGAGCCCACGCACCCCAGGCGATCGCGGTGGCCGGCAGGCCCTGGGCATGCCGCCACCGGGAGAACGAGTCCAGCCAGCTGTTGGCCGCCGAGTACGCGCCCTGGCCGGGCGAACCGACCAGTGCCGCGGCCGAGGAGAACGAGCAGAACCAGTCCAGCGGCTGGCCGGACGTGGCCTCATGCAGATTCCACGCGCCGCGAACCTTCGGCTCCCAGCAGTGCTCCAGCAGCTCGTCGGTGATGTTGGTGAGCGTGGCGTCCTCGACCACCGCCGCTGCGTGCAGCACCCCGCGGATCGGCAGTCCAGTCTCGGTGCCCACGGCTACCAGCGTCTCGGCGACCTGCGGGTCGGAGATGTCACCGGAGACCACCTGGACGTCAGCACCGCCGGCCCGCAGCGCGTCGATGCTCTGCTGGGCTTCCGGGCTGGGCGCCGACCGGGAGTTCAGCACGATCCGCCCGCAGCCCGCTGCAGCCAGTTCGCCGGCCAGGAACAGGCCGAGCCCGCCCAAACCGCCGGTGATCAAGTAGGCGCCGTCTTTGCGGAAGACCGGTACCTGGGCCGGCGGCAGCACCGCCGGGACCTGGCCGTGGTGGTCGATGTCGAGCAGCACCTTGCCGGTGTGCCCGGCCCCGCCCACCAGGCGCACCGCGGTGGCGGCCTCACTGATCGGGAAGTGGGTGGTGGGCGGCAGCGGCAGCACCCCGTCGGCGGTCTGCTGGTAGACGGTGCGCAGCAGCCGCTGCACGGTGGCCGGATGGCTGTGGCTCAGCAGCGCCAGGTCAACGGCGTAGAGCGACAGGTTGCGCCGGAACGGGAACAACCCGAGCCGGGTATCGCCGTAGATGTCGCGCTTGCCGATCTCGATGAACCGGCCGCCGAAGGCCAGCAGTTCGATGCCGACCCGCTGGGCCGCACCGGGCAGCGAGTTGAGCACCACATCCACGCCGTAACCGTCGGTGTCGCGGCGGATCTGCTCGGCGAAGTCCAGGCTGCGCGAATCGTAGACATGCTCAATTCCCATGTCCCGCAAGAACTGTCGACGATCCTCGCTGCCGGCGGTAGCGAAGATTTCACAGCCTGCCGCCCGCGCGATGGCGATCGCGGCCTGCCCGACACCGCCGCTGCCGGAGTGGATCAGCACCTTGTCTTCCGCGCTGATCCGGGCCAGGTCGTGCAGCCCGTACCAGGCGGTGGCCGATGCGGTCGGCACCGCCGCGGCTTCGGTCACCGGAACCCCGTCCGGCAGGGTCACCGCGTGCCGGGCATCGCACAGCGCGAAGGTGGCCCAGCAGCCGTTGGGTGACATGCCGCCGACGTGGTCACCGACCTTGTGGTCGGTGACGCCCTCGCCCACCGCGGTCACCACCCCGGCGAAGTCGATGCCGAGCAGCTGCCGATAGCCCTCGAAGGTGGGGTAGCGGCCGAAGGCGACCAGCACGTCGGCGAAGTTGATGCTCGACGCGGTGACGGCGACCTCGATCTGGCCCGGGCCTGGCGGGGTCCGGTCTTCGGCGTGGAACTCCAGCGACTCGACGTCACCGGGGTTGCGGATCTCCAGGCGCAGCCCGTCGCTGGCGCAGTCGGCGACGGTGGTGCGCCGGTCGGTGGGCCGCAGCGGCCCGCGCAGCAGTCGGGCGGTGTACCACTGCCCGTCACGCCAGGCCGTCTCGTCCTCCTCCGAGCCGCTCAGCAGCTGCCGGGCGATCAGCGCCGGGTCGGTGCCGGCGCCGGCGTCGATGCCGGTGGCTTTGAGGTGCGGGTGCTCGGAGTCGATGACCCGCATCAGCCCGCGCAGGCCTGCCTGCTCCAGGTTGGCCCGCTCACCCGCGTCGACGGTCGCGGCCTCGTGGGTGAGCACGAACAGCCGCGGCGGCTCGCCGGGCAGCTCGGCCA
>CAYPTG010000354.1:0-2610 GCA_964413455.1 uncultured Mycobacterium sp.
CTGCGCCTCTTTGATGTCGTTCTGCTTGATGTAGTCACTGAGGGTGGGCAGATGGCCCGCCGTCCCGGTGGTCGGTGTCTTGGGCTTGCCGGACGGATGATCGGCGGCCTGCGACTCCGCCGGCTTGGTGTCGGTACCGCTTCGTGAGCACGCCGACACCCCGCCCGATGCCGCCACCAGGGCCACGCACACCGCGGCCATCCGCAGTGAAGTCCGCCGGACAGCTGACATGTGTCACTCCTCAGTTCACTTGCCGCAAGGATTTTCCCGGCCGCTGCGGCCGGGTCCGCTCGCCCCTCTTACCGGTCATTATGCCTCATTGAGATGCCCAATCCCTCCGTCGGTCGGCCGGTGCACGATTGAGCCGGGGCCGGTGGCGATGGCCGTTCGCTCGCCGCGCCGGATGCCGGTTCGTGTGGTGGGATTGGTGGCTGTGGGTATCAAAGTGGCGCTGGAGCATCGGACCAGCTACAGCTTCGATCGGCTTGTCGACGTGCACCCGCACGTCGTGCGGCTGCGTCCGGCGCCGCACACCCGCACCGCCATCGAGGCGTACTCGCTGAAAGTCGAGCCGGCCGACCACTTCATCAACTGGCAGCAGGACGCCTTCGGCAATTTTCTGGCCCGACTGGTCTTCCCAAACCCCACCCGCTCGTTGACCATCACCGTCGGCTTGATCGCCGACATGAAGGTGATCAACCCCTTCGACTTCTTCGTCGAGGAATACGCCGAGACCGTCCCGTTCGAATACCCCGCGGAACTGCGCGAGGACCTGGAGGCGTATCTGCGTCCGGTGGACGAGGGTGAGCCGGGGTCCGGCTGCGGCGAACGGGTGCGGGCCTGGGTGCGCGATCACCCGATGATCGCCGGGACCCGGACCAATGACTTTCTGGTCGAACTCAACCGCGCGGTCAACGCCGCGGTGAGCTACAGCGTCCGGATGGAACCCGGAGTGCAGACCCCGGACCACACCTTGACCACGGCGGTGGGCTCCTGCCGGGATTCGGCCTGGCTGCTGGTGTCGATCTTGCGCCAGTACGGCCTGGCCGCCCGGTTCGTCTCCGGCTACCTGGTACAGCTGACCTCCGATGTCGCCGCGCTGGACGGGCCGTCCGGCCCGGCTGCCGACTTCACCGACCTGCACGCCTGGACCGAGGTGTACATCCCCGGGGCGGGCTGGATCGGGCTGGACCCCACCTCCGGGCTGTTCGCTGGCGAAGGACACATCCCGCTGGCCGCCACGCCGCATCCGTCCTCGGCCGCCCCGATCACCGGCGCCACCGGGGTCACCGAGACCGTGTTCGAATTCTCCAACACCGTCACCCGGATTCACGAGGACCCACGGGTCACCCTGCCCTACACCGAGGCGGCCTGGGCGGCGATCACCGCGCTGGGTGAGCGGACCGACGAACGGCTGGACGCCGCCGACGTCCGGCTCACCATGGGCGGGGAGCCGACGTTCGTCTCGATCGACAACCAGGTCGACCCCGAATGGAACACCGACGCCGACGGACCACATAAACGTGAGCGAGCTTCTGCGCTGGCCGCGCTGCTGAAGTCCGAGTGGGCGCCGCAGGGTCTGATCCAGCGCAGCCAGGGCAAGTGGTATCCCGGAGAAACGTTGCCGCGCTGGCAGATCGGCTTGTACTGGCGTCGCGACGGCCAGCCGCTCTGGTGGAACGAGACATTGCTGGCCGACCCGTGGAGCGGGGACGTTCAGCCGGCGCCGCCGGAAGCGGCGCAGCGCCTGCTGGCGGAGCTGGCCGTCGACTTTGGACTGCCCGAGGGTCAGGTTCGGCCCGCCTACGAGGATCTGCTGGCGCGGCTGTTGGCGGCGGTCCGCAAGCCCGCGGGCCCCGCCATCGAGGAGGCCGACGACCTGGAGACCGACACCCCCGAAGGCCGTGCCGAGCTGCTGGACCGGCTGCACCGTCTGGATCAGCCGGTGGCCGAACCGGCCGCCTGGGTGCTGCCGCTGCACCGCCGGGACGACGACGCCGGCTGGGCCAGCGCCGACTGGAGCCTGCGCCGAGGCCGGATCGTGCTGTTAGAAGGGCAATCCCCGGCGGGTCTGCGGCTGCCGCTGGACTCGATCAGCTGGCACCCGCCGCGCCCGACCTTCCCCGCCGATCTGCTGGCCGCCGACGGCGAGCTGCCCATCGACACCGAGCCGGATAACGCCGAGGTGGAGGATGCCGAGAAGGCCCCGACCAGCGCCATGGTGGCCGAGATCCGCGACGGTCTGCTGCATGTTTTCCTGCCGCCGACCGACGCGGCGGAACACTTCATCGACCTGGTCGCCCGGGTGGAGGCGGCGGCCTCGGCGGTCCGGTGCCCGGTGGTGCTTGAGGGATACGGCCCGCCGCCGGACCCCCGGCTGCGATCGCTGTCGGTCACCCCCGACCCCGGGGTCATCGAGGTCAACCTCACCCCGACCGGCAGCTTCGCCGAGCAGAGCGCCCAGTTGCAGACCCTCTACGAGATGGCCCGGCTGGCCCGGCTGTCGACCGAGTCGTTCGACCTGGACGGCACCCACGGCGGCACCGGCGGTGGCAACCACATCACATTGGGCGGGGTCACCCCCGCGGACTCGCCGCTGCTGCGCCGCCC
>CAYPTG010000355.1:0-2609 GCA_964413455.1 uncultured Mycobacterium sp.
GAAGTGGTCCACCTGCCACTGCACCGCGCGGGCGGTCTTCGCCATCGACTCGTCGTACTCGGCAATGCCGCGGATAACCGTGCGGTAGTACGCCTTCCAGGCCTGCCGGTACCGGCGCGCCAGTTTCTTCTTGATCCGCGGATCCTTGACGACGATGAACTCCCAGTTCTGGCCGTTGGCGCCGGTCGGGGCGCGCAACGCGACCTCGATGCATCGCAGCACCACCGCGTCGTCGACCGGGTCGGGGCGCAGCCGCCGGATCGCCCGCTGGGTCATCACCGCGTCGATCAGCGGCATCTGCAGCCGGGCTTCGGCCTGCCCGGGTGTCGGCGGCTGGAATTCCTCAGCCATGAGTGGTAATCCAGTCTTCGGTGAAGCGTCCGATCCCGGGCATCTCCTTGGCGATCTGGGCGACGATGTACTTCTCGATCTGGCCGCCGAGGACCGGCACCCGAACCGCCACGGTGCCGGCGAAACGCAGTGCCGAGCCGCCCGCTGTTGGAGTCAGATCCGCCGAGCCGAGGGCCGATCCGCTCAGACCGGTGGCCGTGATCCGCACGTCGCCACGAACCTGGCCGTCCTGTGCCGGCCGCCAGCGCTCCCAACGCAGCACCTGGAACCCTGAGGGCAACGCCTTGGCCAACACACCGGGCAGAATGTCGCGGCGCAGATCCTGGGTGGTGGCGATCTCCACGGTGCCGTCCGGGGCGGCGGTCAGCGAATCCAGGATCAGCGAGTCGCCGCCATAGGCCTGCAGCCGGTCGCGCCAGTACCGCTCGGTGCCGAAAGCCGTATGCACATCGACAACGCTGGCGCGGCTGTCGGTCAAGACGTCAAAACTGCGCGCCACGGCTGCCCGCCACCCGGTCGGCCAGCTTGGCGGCAAACCGCCGGCTCTCTTCGAGTTGGTCGTCGTTGATGTTGGTGGTCGGGATACGCAGTCCGAGGTAGCGGTCGCGGTACTGCCCGGAGCCCAGGTAGCTGGTCAGCGACAGCATGGACCGGAGTTGGCCTCCCGGATAGCTGAAGTGGATGCTGCCAATGAAGCGGCCGCCTTTTTTGCCGGCCAGCTTGCGCACCGCCTTGAGGTTCTCCCGCCAGTAACGGCGGCAGACCACGAAGACGACGAATGGGGTGCCGTCCAGCAGCGGTCCGGCTTCAGCGGATTTCAGGAAAGACCCCAGCGGCATGCTGACGTTGCGCCACCAGGTGGGCGAGCCGATGCAGATCAGGTCGTAGTGGCCGTCGCGGACGGTGTCCGGTGTCCGGATGTCGCCGGTGGCGCTGAGCGTCTGCGCCGGCAGCATGCCGAAGAAATCCCGCCACACGTGGGTCATCGGGAAATGCGAGAACCGTTCGGCGTAGCGGGAATCGGTGAATTCGATGGGGGCGCTGGACACCTGCCAGCCGCGCTCGCCGAACACCTCACCGGCGGCGTCGAGAACCTTGCGGGCCTGGCCGGTGTAGCTGTAGTACAGCAGCAGAACCCGGGGCGGTCCCGCTGGGGTTTCGCGCATGCCCGGCACAGCGCATAGTCTCACACATGTGAGCGACCGCGTTGCCGTCCACCTCAGCGGCCCGGCGAAGACCATGTTGTCGACGTTGTACCTAAAGGCACTCGACGCCGATTTCGATCGACCGATCCTCGGCGACCGTTTCGCCAAGGAAGCGATCGCGCGGATCGACTTCGACTGGGACGAGTTGCAGGTCGGTGCCAAGTGGGCGCCGCTGTTCACCGTGCGGACCGCGCAGTACGACATCTGGGCCCGCCGGTTCCTGGCCGCCCACCCGCGATGCACCGTGGTGCACCTCGGGTGCGGGCTGGACCCCCGGGTGTTCCGGCTGGACCCGGGCCCGGACGTGCAGTGGTATGACGTGGACTACCCGGCGGTGATCGAGTTGCGGGAGAAGGTCTATCCGGGCCGGCCGAACTATCACCTGATCCCGGCCTCGGCGACCGACCCGTCCTGGCTCGACGAGATCCCCAACGACCGGCCGGTGCTGTTCCTGGCCGAAGGCATCAGCATGTACCTCACCGAGCAGCAGGGATTCGCCTTGTTGCGCCGTGTCGTGGACCGCTTCGAATCCGGCGAATTGCAGATCGATTTTTTCAACTGGGTCGCCATCAAGTCGCAGAAGAGTCAGGCGCTGGTGCGCACGTCCGGCTCGACGTTGTACTGGGCGGTGAACAGCCCGCAGGATGTGCTGTCCGGCGTGCCCGGTATCCGGTTACGGGACGCGGCAACGTTTTTCGACGCCAGCACGTTCGATCGCGTGGGACGCGGCTACCGGGTGCTCAAGGGCGCGACCCGGGTAGTGCCGCCGTTGCGTAAGGCGTTGCAGTACCACGTCTATGAGTTCGGGCCGACGCACCACACCGACTAGCTGTATCAACCACGTGAGGAGTTCGAAATGACCACGACCGTCGCCGCCTACGCGGCCACCTCGCCCACCGGACCGCTGACCAGGACCACCATCACCCGGCGTGATGTCGGCCCGCACGACGTCGGGTTCGACATCAAGTTCGCCGGCATCTGCCATTCCGATATCCACACCGTCCGGGCCGAGTGGGGCCGGCCGAACTACCCGGTGGTGCCGGGGCACGAGAT
>CAYPTG010000356.1:0-1088 GCA_964413455.1 uncultured Mycobacterium sp.
TACCTGCATAACTTCAGCTCGCCGTATGCGCTGTGGCTGCCGGTGCTGCTGCTGATCGCTCTGGGGGTTCTGCTGTTCCGCCGGACCGGCTGGTGGACCCCGACGGCCGCAAGCGCCCGCACCGGGCTGGCCGGACGGGTGCGCAGCCCGGCCGCGGTGGTGGTTTTCATGCTGTTCAGCGGCCTGGTTCAGGGACTCTATTGGATCCGCCAGGGCGGTGACTTCATGCACGGCCGGGTGCTGCTGGCCCCGTTGTTCTGTCTGCTGGCCCCGATCGCGGTCATTCCCGTCGTCGTGCCCCGGGACCGCTGGCTTGAACCGGGGCGGGGCCGGCTGCTGGGCGGTGCGGTGGCGGCATTGTGGCTGGCGGTGGCCGGCTGGGCGCTGTGGGCGGCCAATTCACCGGGCATGGGCCGCGACGCCACCCGGGTGACCTACTCCGGCATCGTCGATGAGCGCCGGTTCTACTCGCAGGCCACCGGGCACGCCCACCCGCTGACCGCCGCGGACTATCTGGACTATCCGCGGATGCGGGCGGTGCTGGTGGCCATCAACAACACCCCGGACGGCGCGCTGCTGCTGCCGTCGGGCAACTACGACGTCTGGGACGTGGTTCCGGCCAAGCCCCCGCTGCCCCCACCTCCGGGGGTTCCGATGGATACCTGGCGCCGCGAGGTCGCCCCGCACACGGTCTTCTTCACCAACCTGGGAATGGTCGGCATGAATGTCGGTCTGAATACCCGGGTCATCGACCAGATCGGGCTGGCCAACCCGTTGGCCGCGCACACCGCCCGACTGGAGGACGGCCGCATCGGCCACGACAAGAACCTGTTCCCCGACTGGGCGGGGGCCGAAGGGCCGTGGCTCAAGAAGCGACCCTGGATTCCGGAGTACCTCGACGAGGGCTGGATCGAGGAAGCCGGGGTGGCACTGGGCTGTCCACAGACCGCCGAAATGCTGGAGATGATCCGCGAGCCGATGACCCAGCCGCGATTCATCGGAAACCTCAACCGGGCCTTGGAATTCACCCGCTACCGGATCAATCGGGTGCCCCAATACGAGCTGCTGCGATGCGGCCTGCCGGCGCC
>CAYPTG010000356.1:1188-2608 GCA_964413455.1 uncultured Mycobacterium sp.
ACCGGATCAATCGGGTGCCCCAATACGAGCTGCTGCGATGCGGCCTGCCGGCGCCCCAGCCGGATGAACCGCCCTACACCGGGCTACCGGCAACCGGCCCGTAGTCGAGTCGACGATGCCGGCGCGTAGCGCCGGAGGAGGAGCGAGACGATCGGGTCGGTCGAGCGACGATTCCGGCGCGGAGGCGCCGGAGGAGGAGCGAGACAATCAGGCCCCGCCGAGTCGACGATGCCGGCGCGGAAGGCGCCGGAGCAGGAGCTAGAACCGGTAACGCCGGCCAGCTGCACCGTCGATACACGATTGAGTCGTGGGACCCCGAATGTGGTTGACTACCGCCAGCGCCGCAGCCGCTGGGACGACCCCGGTGCGGCAATCAATGCAAGGAATGGGTATTGCGATGAAGCTTGTTAAAAAGTTGCGTGGCTCCTGGGCTCGCCGGGTGGCGGCGACGGCAGGGATCGCCGCTGTGCTTCCGGGCCTGGTCGGCCTGACCGGCGGCTCCGCGACCGCCGGGGCGTTCTCCCGGCCAGGTCTGCCGGTGGAGTACCTGGACGTACCGTCGGCCGGAATGGGCCATGACATCCGGATCCAGTTCCAGAGCGGCGGCGCCAACTCCCCGGCGGTCTACCTGCTCGACGGCCTGCGCGCCCAGGACGACTTCAACGGCTGGGACATCAACACCCCGGCCTTCGAGTGGTTCCTGGACTCCGGCCTGTCGCTGATCATGCCGGTCGGCGGCCAGTCCAGCTTCTACACCGACTGGTACAAGCCGGCCTGCGGCAAGAACGGCTGCCAGACCTACAAGTGGGAGACCTTCCTGACCAGCGAGCTGCCCGGCTGGCTGGCCGCCAACCGGCAGGTTAAGCCCACCGGTAGCGCCGCGGTCGGGCTGTCGATGGCCGGTTCGGCCGCGCTGACGCTGGCCGTCTGGCATCCCGCCCAATTCCCCTACGCCGCATCGCTGTCGGGCTTCCTCAACCTCTCCGAAGGCTGGTGGCCGATGCTGATGGGCATGGCGATGGGTGATGCCGGCGGATTCAAGCCCGACGACATGTGGGGCCCGGGCGGCAACGACACCTGGAAGCGCAACGACCCGATGGTGCAGATCGGCAAGCTCGTCGCCAACAACACCCGAGTCTGGGTGTACTGCGGTGACGGCAAGCCGTCGGACCTGGACGCGGGCGCCAGCGCCGGCAACCTGTTCAACGCGAAGTTCCTGGAAACGTTCACCTTGCGGACCAACAAGAGCTTCCGGGACAACTACCTGGCCGCCGGCGGCAACAACGGGGTGTTCAACTTCCCGGCCAACGGCACCCACAGCTGGGGCTACTGGGGTCAGCAGCTGCAGCAGATGAAGCCCGACATCCAGCGGGTGCTCGGTGCCACCCCGCAGCCGTCCCCGGCGCCGCCGGGCGCGGCT
>CAYPTG010000357.1:0-2605 GCA_964413455.1 uncultured Mycobacterium sp.
GACCCGAACGTGCCGATGTAGAGCAGCGCGATCAGCCAGGTGTCGCGGTACCTCAGCACCTGCACCATGGACCGGGAATCGCTGCGCTGGTTAGTGAGGTTGTTCATCGACAGCGCGGCCCCGAGCGCGGCGAACCCGATGAGCACCAGGTAGCCGGCGCACACCAGATGCGGTGCCCGGTTGCCGACGCTGGCGATCACCAGCAGACCGGCGATCTGGATGACGGCGACACCGATGTTGCCGCCGCCGGCGTTGAGCCCCAGCGCCCAGCCCTTGAAGCGCTGCGGATAGAACGCGTTGATGTTGGTCATCGAGGACGCGAAGTTACCGCCGCCCAGACCGGCGAACGCGGCGATGACGACGAAGGTGGTGTAGGAGGCGCCCGGGCGGGCCATGACGTAGAGCGTCAACAGGATTGGGATAAGTAGGACCACCGCCGAGAAGACCGTCCAGCTGCGTCCGCCGAACTTGGTGACCGCCAGCGTGTACGGAATGCGCAGGGCCGCACCGACCAGGGTGGGGACCGCGACCAGGAAGAACTTGCCCGCGGCGTCGATGTGGTAGACGTCCTGCGGCATGAACAACACCATCACCGACCAGATGGACCACACCGAGAACCCGACGTGCTCGGCGACGATCGACCAAATCAGGTTGCGGCGAGCCACTTTTGAGCCGCCGGAGTTCCAGGCGGCGACGTCCTCGGGATCCCAGTCGGGGATGTCGGCGGTGCGGTGAGCGGAAGCGTTCAGCATGGCTTCACGGTAAGAATCCAATGTTGCCGAAACTGTTGCCGTCGGTGATCGATGTGTCACAAGGTTCTCACTTCGCTCCGGTGCGCACCGTGAGGTAGTTCAGTAGACGTCGCGCACATAGCGTTTGGCGGCGATCAGGTCGCGCTTGTACTCGCGGGCGTCCTCTCGGGAGAGCTTTCCGTGGGTGGCGATGATGGTGGTCAGCGCGGTGTCGACATCCCTGGCCATGTGGCTGGCGTCCCCGCAGACAAAGATGGCCGCGCCGTCTTGCAGCCAGGACCACAGTTGCGCGCCGGCCTGGATCATCTTGTGCTGCACATAGATCCGTTTAGCCTGATCGCGGGAGAATGCGACGTCCAGCCGGGTCAGCAGGCGATCGTCGAGCATGCCGGTCAGCTCGTCGCGGTGATAGAAGTGCTGCGCGGCGTGCCGGTCGCCGAAGATCAGCCAGTTGTCACCGGCATGCCCCAGTGCGCGGCGGTGCTGCAGGAATCCGAGGAACGGGGCGAGCCCGGTGCCGGCGCCGATCATCACCATCGGCGCCGACGGGTTGACGGGCGGATGGAAGTGCGGTGACTTCTGCAGGAAGATCGGCGTCGGGAGGCCGGCCGCTCGATCGGCCAGATAAGTGGAACAGACTCCGCCGCGGGCGATTCCGTCGCGCCCAGGGTAGCGGACCACCGAGACCATCAGCTGCACCTCGTCGGGGCAAACCAGCGGGCTGGAGGCGATCGAATAGCAGCGCGGAGTGAGCCGGATCAGCACCTGCTGCCACTGCTCGGGCGTGGCGCGCACGCCGAACTCCCGGACGACGTCGATCCCGGTGCGGCCGTGGCTCCACGCCGGCAGGTCGGCGTTGATCGCCCGCAGCCGCTTGGCGGAGGCGCGGCCGGAATGCCCTTCGGCGGCAAAGCGCACCAAATCCGGTGTGATCCGGCAGATGTCGTAGTTTTCGGTCAGGGCTTGCCGCCAGCTGCATTCGACGCCGTCGACGGTCACCGGTTCCTCGGCCTGGGTTGACGTCGCGGCCAGCCAGGCCGCCACGACCTCGGGACTGTTTCGGGGGTAGATCCCCAGGGCGTCGCCGACGTCGTAGCTGACGTCGTGGCCGGACAGGTCGAACCCGAACTGGCGGACCTCCTTGTCGCTCGCCGCTGGCGTGAGCCGGATGTTGCGGGTCAGCGGCGCGGCGATCGGCCGGGCGCGGGTGAACGGCTCGGCAACCCGCGGCGACAGAATCGTTGGCGCAGAAAGGGATACCCCTTCAGCGCCCAGCAGGCCGAGGATCTGCTGGGTCCAGGCCCACAGGTCGTCCACGTCGCCGATCTCGCAGTCCCGCCGGTCGAGCATCCGGGTCGCCCCCAGCTCGGCGAGTCGGTTGTCGAGGCGGCGTGCATGGCCGCAGAACTGGCCGTAGGCGCGGTCGCCGATCCCCAGCACCGCGAACCGTGTCCCGGCCAGCCGCGGGGCATCGTCGGCTCGCAGCCGCTCCCACAGCGCCACACCGTTGTCGGGTGCGCCGCCGTCGCCGTAGGTGCTGGTGATGACCACCAGCTCGGCCGCCGCCGCCAGGTCCGCGGGTGTGCAGACGGCCATATCGAGCAGCCGGGCCGAAACCCCGTTGGCATCAAGCTCTTTGACCACCCGGGTGGCGAACTCTTCGGCATTGCCGGTCTGTGACGCCCACAGGACAATCGTCCCGCCCTCTGCGGATTCAGCCACACCACCCGATGCGGCTGCCACATCGGTGAACAACGCCGGCAGTGCATAGTCTTCGAGCGGGCTCAGCGCCACCGCACACATCTTCAGCTCCGGCTGCAACGAGTCGCCATCGACCAGATCATTGGTCACGG
>CAYPTG010000358.1:0-859 GCA_964413455.1 uncultured Mycobacterium sp.
GCGGGGCGTTGACCGCGTTCATGTCCTGGGTCGAGTCCCGGCCGTCACCCAGAGCCCGCCGTCCCACTGTGTGAGCTCACCTCGTTCACCCACGCCATCCGCTCCTCGGGCAGCCAATCGAGATGCATCAGTAGGACGTAGGTTCCGGCTTGGAGACAGCTGGTTGGGCAGATGCGACCGGAATCATCGTTGAAGCACACGGTTCCTTCGGCGGTGTCGCCGGCGGCGAGGTCAACTGTTTCCAAGGTGTTGTTGTCCTGGGTCACGGTGGCGCCCTGGGTCACGGTGGCGCTCTGGAGCTTCTGGGAGGGAAGTTGGAGCTTCCAGTCGGTGTAGGAGAACCGGTTTATCCGATCCGGGGCGTTGTGGATAACGACCCGGCTGCAGATGAGTTGGCGGTCGTCGTAACGGACGCCTTCGATCGGGCCGGCCGTGACCGAGATGCCCCCGGCCAAGGTGATCGGATCGCCGGGGAGGGCGGCCAGGTCGTTGGGGAGCTTGCCGGGAAAGGCCGGGCCGGAATCAGCTCTTGGGCTTGTCGATGTCGACGACGCCGCGCTGGTCGACGTAGTCGGGTCTGTGGCGGACGGCGGGTGAGTGGGTTTGCGGCCGACAAAGATGAAGGCGCAGACCGCCAGCACGGCGATTATCGCGAGGATGCCGAACACCACGGGCCATCTCGTCTGCCGAGGTCGTCCCGGCTCGTCCGAAGGCCCGTCCGAGGACATGTGGTCATTCAGCATCCGTTGTCTCCTACTCCGCCGGGCTGCCACAGTACGTCGCCGTCCGGGTTGCCCACCCGGGACAGAATGAACAACAGATCCGAGAGCCGGTTGAGGTACTGGGCCGGCAGCGGGCT
>CAYPTG010000358.1:869-2594 GCA_964413455.1 uncultured Mycobacterium sp.
TCCGAATGTGCTTGCACCGCAAGCCATGCCGAACGTTCGGCCCGCCGGGTCACGGTGCGTGTCACATGCAGCAACGCGGACAGCGGGGTGCCGCCGGGCAGGATGAACGAGTTCAGCGCCGGCAGCGGCTCGTTGAACTCGTCGCACCAGCGCTCCAGCCGCTCGATATAGGCCTCGGTGATCCGCAGCGGCGGATACTTCGGTTCCGGGACCACCGGCGTGGACAGGTCGGCCCCGGCGTCGAACAGGTCGTTCTGAATCCGGGTGAGCACGGCCCGCAGCGGCTCGTCCGGCTGGCCCAGCGCCACCGCGACTCCGATGGCTGCGTTGGCTTCGTCACAGTCGGCGTAGGCGATCAGCCGTGGATCGTTCTTTTCGACCCGGGAAAAGTCGCTCAGTGCGGACGTGCCGTCATCGCCGGTCCGGGTATATATGCGGGTCAGGTGCACTCCCATGTGTCAGACCGTACTCGCCGGCGAGTCGGGAAAACGGCGTTGTCTGTTCTAAACTGTCCGCCGTGAGTGAGCGTTTCTTGGTGACCGGTGGCAACCGTTTGTCCGGTGAGGTGGCCGTCGGTGGTGCCAAGAACAGTGTCCTGAAGCTCATGGCGGCCAGCCTGTTGGCCGAGGGCACCACCACCATCACCAACTGTCCCGACATCCTTGATGTGCCGCTGATGGCCGAGGTGTTGCGCGGCTTGGGCGCCGACGTCGAGCTGGACGGCTCGACGGTTCGGATCGATTCACCCGACGAGCCCAAGTACGAGGCCGATTTCGCTGCGGTGCGTCAGTTCCGCGCGTCGGTGTGCGTTCTAGGCCCGCTCGTCGGCCGGTGCAAACGCGCCCGGGTGGCGCTGCCCGGCGGTGACGCCATCGGCTCGCGGCCACTGGACATGCACCAGTCCGGACTGCGGCAGCTGGGTGCCGAATGCAGCATCGAACACGGCTGCGTCGTCGCCTCGGCCGACACGCTGCGCGGCGCGGAGATCCAGCTGGAGTTCCCCTCGGTCGGTGCGACGGAGAACATTCTGATGGCGGCCGTCGTCGCCGAGGGTGTGACGGTCATCCACAACGCCGCCCGTGAGCCCGACGTGGTGGATCTGTGCGAAATGCTCAACCAGATGGGCGCGCAGATCGACGGCGCCGGCACCTCGACCCTGACTATCACCGGCGTGCCCAAGCTGCACCCGACCGAGCACCGGGTGATCGGTGACCGCATCGTGGCCGCCACTTGGGGCATCGCCGCGGCGATGACCCGCGGTGACATCGCCATCACTGGCGTCGACCCGGCGCATCTGCAGCTGGTGCTGCACAAGCTGCACGACGCCGGCGCCACGGTGACCCAGCACGACAACGGTTTCCGGGTGGTGCAGTACGAACGCCCCAAGGCGTGCAATGTCGCGACACTGCCGTTCCCCGGCTTCCCGACCGACCTGCAGCCGATGGCCATCGCGCTGGCCGCCATCGCCGACGGCACCTCGATGATCACCGAGAACGTCTTCGAGGCCCGCTTCCGGTTCGTCGAGGAGATGATCCGACTCGGGGCCGACGCCCGCACCGACGGTCACCACGCGGTGGTGCGCGGTATGCCGCAGCTGTCCAGCGCCCCGGTCTGGTCCTCCGACATCCGGGCCGGCGCCGGGCTGGTACTGGCCGGCCTGGTCGCCGACGGAGAGACCGAGGTCCACGACGTTTTCCACATCGATCGCGGGTACCCGCTGTTCGT
>CAYPTG010000359.1:0-2588 GCA_964413455.1 uncultured Mycobacterium sp.
GGGCGATGACCACGGTCGGCACGTCGGCGACATCGGCAGCCAGTCGGGCAGAGGTCAGGGTGCGGATGTGCTGCTGGGTCGGGATCAGCACCTTGCCGCCGAGGTGGCCGCACTTCTTCTCCGAGGCCAGCTGGTCCTCCCAGTGCGACCCGCCGACGCCCGCGGCGATCATCGCCTTCTGCAGCTCGTAGACGTTCAGCGCGCCACCGAAGCCGGCTTCGCCGTCGGCGACGATCGGAACCAGCCAGTTGTCAATCGAGGTGTCGCCCTCGACCTTGGCGATCTCGTCGGCGCGCAGCAGCGCGTTGTTGATCCGGCGGACCACCGCAGGCACCGAGTTGGCCGGGTACAGGCTCTGGTCGGGGTAGGTGTGGCCGGAGAGGTTGGCGTCACCGGCGACCTGCCAGCCGGAGAGATAGATCGCCTTGAGTCCGCCGCGCACCTGCTGAACGGCCATGTTGCCGGTCAGCGCGCCCAGCGCGTTGACGAAGTCCATGTTGTTGACCTGGTCCCAGAGCACCTCGGCACCGCGACGGGCCAGCGTGTACTCCTCGACGACGGTGCCCTGCAGGGCGACGACGTCCTCGGCCGAGTAGGTCCGGGTGATGCCCTTCCACCGCGGGTTGGTGTCCCAGTCGCGCTGGATATCAGCGGCGCTCTTGGGCTTGCCGACGTTGGAAACAGACATTGGATCTCCTTCGTGTCTTCAACCTGACGTCGCTTCTTGCGAGCGCCCGGCCCCCTTAGCTACTTGTGCTGACAGAACCCTTGCATATCGGATATTCGCAGGTCAAAACGCTGCATCTGGCGGATTTGCGCCACGGGCCGGCCGTAACTTGCCAACGCCGGGACGCCGCTGCGGTGCGGTGCTGGTCACACCCGGTGTCGGTAATTCGATTGCGCAGGTCAGCCGCCGTGTCCGGTGCGGGACGGCGAACTCAGAGCAGGAAGATCGACGCGACGGCTTTCACGTCATCCCCGACGACGTATGTGAGCGTTCTAACAGTGCGGTCGGACAGTTCGGCACCGAATTTGTCGGTCGAACCCGGCGGGTAGACGTGCAAAAGGATCTCTAGCTTCTCCCCGTAGGCCAGCGCAGCGTCGTGCTCGATGGTCACCCGCAGCGGGGCCTCCAGCAGTTCGGGATGCGGGGCCAGGAACTCTTCGACGCCCTTCCAGTACACCGCGTTGTTGACGTGGTCGAACAGGTCGATATCGCTGACCCGAATGGGGAATTCGCGGATCTCGTCGGCGTCGTCGCGGGACCCTGCCTTCAGGTAGGACTTCCACCGCAGCCGATCGACGTCGGTGGTTTTCAGCAGAGATTCCATGAAGTCGTCGGCGATGCGGGCCGGTCCCCGGGTCTCCCGGCTGAAGTTGATCCAGAACGCCTCGGTCTCGATCAACCCGCCCTTGCGGCCGTCGATACGCACCCGCATCTCGCACCATCGGTTGGAGGCGCCCGAGCACCACCGGCGCAGCCGGAGCATGTCCTGGAACTCAATCGGTGCGATGACGTCGACCATCGTGCGCCGGACGATCCACAACGGGTGGGTGTCGTTGTGCCCCATCTCGCGTAGCTGGTCCTGCCCGATGTCCATGATGTGCCGAACGGCGGCGTCCAGCCGCAGGTGGCCGAGCCGGTCGACGTCGGCCGGCCGCAGCGGCCATTGTCGGTCGAACACGTCGGGATGCGGATCAGGAACGGGCATCAGCGTTTTGGCCAGGCCGCTGTCGGCCGTCATGTTGCTGCCCATAGGTCCGGATCATGCCAAACGGGCCGCATGATGCCAACGGAATCGGGGTCTTCACACGCCGGTACGCTGGCCGCCGTGTCCAGTGACATTGCGCGCATCCCCCCCGGCGGGCGTCGTCAGCTCGGCCTGATCGACTGGGTGATCTCCAGGGGCGCCGCTCGGAAAGTCCGAGCTCCGCATATGCATCTCTTCGAGGTCCTCGGGCAGCACAAGACACTGTTCTGGACTTTTCTTGCCTACGGCGACGTGCTGTTGAATCACGGCAAGCTGACCAAGACCGACAAGGAGCTGGTGATCCTGCGGGTCGGGCACCTGCGCGGCTCGAAATACGAACTCCAGCACCACCGCCGACTCGCCCGCTCCCGCGGCCTCGACGACGCTGTGCAGCAACGGATCTTCGCCGGCCCGGACGCCGAGGGCCTGACCCCGCGGCAGCGGATCATGCTGCGCGCGGTCGACGAGTTCGTGCTCAACCGCGACCTCTCCGACGAGACCTTCGCCGGGTTGTCGGCGCACTTCAGCCGTCCGCAGATCATCGAATTCTGTGCTCTGACAGGACATTACGACTCGATCGCCGGGATTCTGGCCGCCCTGCGGATTCCGATGGACTTCCCGGACTGAGCTGGATGGCCGGGCTTCTCCTCGCGCCGAGAGCGCGCATCGTCGCCCGGCGCTACAGGTAGGTCACCCCGAGCACGATGATGGTGAAGATCACCGGCAGCACCGGCAGCGCTCCCAGGAACGCCGCCCACACCAGATCCTTGCGCTGATAGCGCTGCCAGGCCTCACGTCCGGCCCACACCGCACCCAGCACCACCAGCAGCGAGACCA
>CAYPTG010000360.1:0-2585 GCA_964413455.1 uncultured Mycobacterium sp.
ATCTGCACCAGGGCCTGACCCAAATGTGGAGTCTGGCAGTCGAAGTCGCGTTCTATGTCGCTCTACCGCTGATCGCCTGGCTGCTGCTCACGGTGCTGTGCCGGCGGCGCTGGCGCCCCGGGCTGCTGCTGGCCGGCCTCGGCGCCCTGGCCCTGCTCAGCCCGGCCTGGCTGGTGCTGGTGCACACCACCGACGGCTTGCCCGACGGCGCCCGGCTGTGGCTGCCCGGCTACTTGGCCTGGTTCCTCGGCGGCATGGTGCTCACCGTGCTGGCGGCGATCGGTGTGCGGGCCTACTGGTTCGTGGCGATCCCGCTGGCGCTGATCTGTTTCGTCATCGCCGCCACCCCGATCGCCGGCGAGCCGACCACCTCGCCGTCGGGTTTGGCGCAGGCGTTGGTGAAGATGGCGTTCTACACGGCGATCGCCACCCTGGTGGTCGCGCCGCTGGTGTTAGGCGACCACGGCTGGTACTCGCGGCTGTTGGCCAGCCGGCCGATGGTGTGGCTCGGCGAGATCTCCTACGAGATCTTCCTGGTGCACCTGGTGGTGATGGAGATCGCCATGATGGAGGTGCTGCACTGGCGGGTCTACACCGGGTCGATGCCCGCGCTGTTTGTCGTCACCATGCTGCTCAGCATCCCGGTGGCCTGGCTGCTGCACCGCTTCACTCGCATCCGCACTTGACCTTATTTCCGCCCAAACGTGAGTTTGGGCGGAAAAGTGCGAGAAGAATCCGCCATTTCGTCGATCTCGACGGAATGCGCGCCGACGCGCCTCAGATCACCGCGCCGGGGTTGAGGATTCCGTCCGGGTCCAGGGCGGCCTTGATCCGCCGGTTGAGATCCATCGCCTCGGGCCCCAACTGCCCGGCCAGCCACGGCTTCTTCAGCCGGCCTACTCCGTGCTCGCCGGTGATCGTGCCGCCCAGGCCGACGGCCAGATCCATGACGTCACCGAACGCCTGATGCGCCCGGGCCGTCATCGCCGGGTCGGCGGGGTCGTAGACGATCAGTGGGTGGGTGTTGCCGTCACCGGCGTGCGCGATCACCGAAATGGTCAGCTGCGCCGCATCGGCGATGGCGGCGATGCCGTCTACCAGTTCGGCTAGCGCCGGCAGCGGTACACCGACGTCCTCAAGCAGCAGCGACCCTTTGGCCTCCACCGCCGGGATCGCGTAGCGCCGGGCCGCCGCGAAAGCCTCACCCTCGGCCGGGTCCGCGGTGCAAAAGCATTCCGTCGCACCGGCTTCGGTGAAAACCCGGGCCATGAACTCGGCATCCTGCGCCCCGGAGGAACCGCGCTCGTCACTGGCCGCCACCAGCATCGCCGCCGCGCCGCGGTCCAAGCCCATGCGCAGCTTGTCCTCCACCGCGTTGATCGCCACCGCGTCCATGAACTCCAGCATCGACGGCCGGATCTCACCGGTGATGGTGAGCACCGCCTCGGCCGCGGCGGCCACCGAATCGAACGTCGCCACCACGGTGGCCGCCGGGTGCTGCGGCGGCAGCAGCCGCAACGTCACCTCAGTGATCACCCCGAGCGTGCCCTCACTGCCGACGAACAGCTTGGTCAGGCTCAGCCCGGCGACGTCCTTGAGCCGCGGCCCACCCAGACGCACCACCGTGCCGTCGGCCAGCACCACCTCCAGGCCCAGCACATAGTCGGTCGTGACGCCGTACTTCACGCAGCACAGGCCGCCGGCGTTGGTGGCGATATTGCCGCCGATGCTGCAGATCTCGAACGACGACGGGTCCGGCGGATACCACAGCCCGTACTCGGCGACCGCCGCCTTCACCTCGGCGTTGAGCAGCCCGGGCTGCACCACCGCGGTGCGGGTCAGCGGGTCGACGGTGATCGCCCGCATCTTCTCGGTGCTCAGCACGATGCCGCCGTCCACCGCGGTCGCCCCGCCGGACAGTCCGCTGCCCGCCCCGCGCGGTACCACCGGTACCCGGTGCGTGCTGGCCCAGCGCAGAATCGCTTGCACCTCTTCGGTTTTCGTGGGTCGCAGCACCGCCAGCGGGGTGCCGGCCGCCGGGTCCAGCGCCCGGTCCTGACGGTAGGAGGCGACGACGTCGGGATCGGTCACCACGATGCTCGACGCGACGGAGGCGCCCAGTTCGGCGATCAAAGCCGGTAGCGCAGCCGCGGTCATGCGGTCATCCTAGGAGCCTCAGAGGTGAGCCTCGGGCAGCATGGACCGCTATGACCCTTCCGCATCCGCGCTGCGCCGGCGCGTTCGAGTCGCCGGTGCCGCCCGGCTCCGGCTGGCCCGGGGACCCGGCCACCCCGGACACGCCGGTGGCCCGCCGCCCGGCCCAGGTTGCGCGGCTGGCCGCGGAGACCGGTGACCTCGCCGAACTCGACGCGCAGGTCAGCGTCTGCCGGGCCTGCCCGCGGCTGGTCGCCTGGCGCGAAGAGGTAGCGATGGCCAAGCGGCGCGCCTATGCCGGCGAGCCGTACTGGGGCCGGCCGATCCCGGGCTGGGGATCGGCGCAGCCGCGCATCTTGGTGCTGGGTCTGGCCCCGGCCGCGCACGGCGGCAACCGAACCGGTCGGGTGTTCACTGGCGACCGCTCCGGT
>CAYPTG010000361.1:0-2582 GCA_964413455.1 uncultured Mycobacterium sp.
GTCACCGACGGTGCGCAGGCCGGCCAGATCCTCATCGGGGATCTTCACGCCGTACTTGTCCTCGGTCTGCACCGCGATCTCCACCAGCGACAGCGAGTCGATGTCCAGGTCGTCCACGAAGGACTTCTCCGGGGTGACCTCGGACGGCTCGATGCCGGTGACCTCTTCGATGATCTCGGCGAGACCGGCGATGATTTCCTGCTGGCTGGCGGCCACAGTGTGGCTCCCTTCGTAATCGGTTGTGCTCGTTGGGTTTTCTGCTTATTCAGATGGTGCTCTTGGTTGTCTGGTAGGTGCTGGCCACTAGAGCTCGGACAGCCCTTCCAGGTCTGCGGGTGTCTTGACGGCGTGCGTCGCGACGCCCCGAAGTTCACGTTTGGCGATGCCGGTCAGAGCGCCCGCGGGCGGGAACTCGACGATCGCCGTGGTGCCCAGCTCACGGATGGTCTGGGTGCACAGATCCCAGCGGACCGGGCGGGTCAGCTGGGCAACGAGTTTGTCCATCGCGTCGGCCCCCGAGGTCACCGGCCGGCCGTCGGCGTTGGACAGCAGCGTGGTGGTCGGGTCGGCCGGGGTGATCTCGGCGGCCGCGGCGGCGTAGCCGTCCAGGGCGCAGGCCATGAACTGGGTGTGGAACGCCCCGGCGGTGGCCAGTGAGCGCACCCGGGCCCTGGCCGGCGGATCTTCGGCCAACTTCTCCAGCGAGGACACCGCGCCGGCAGCCACGATCTGGCCGGCTGCGTTGCGGTTGGCCGGGATCAGTTCCAGAGCCTCCAGCCGGTCCAGCACCTCGTCCTCATCGCCGCCGAGCACCGCGGACATGCCGGTCTCTTCGGCTTTGCAGGCCTTGGCCATCTCGGCGCCGCGCACCGCGGCCAGCTTGACGGCGTCGTCGGCCCCGATGACACCGGCGATCGCGTAGGCGGCGATCTCGCCCACCGAATGCCCGGCGACGACGGTCTGCGTCGGCAGGCCGCGGCGGGACCATTCCTGGAAGGCAAGCAGGGTGGTCGCGACGACCAACGGCTGGGTGACGGCGGTGTCGGTGATTTCCTCGGCGGTGGCCGTGGTGCCCAATTGGGCTAAGTCCAGGCCGGCGACCTCGGAGAAGGCGTCGATGCGCTGCTGTGCTCCGGGCAGCGTCAGCCACTCGGCGAGCATGCCGGGCGACTGGGAGCCCTGTCCGGGCGCGAGCAGCGCAATCACATCTCTAAGAGAACATTGTGAACGCCGATTTTCGGGGTGTAAGAGATTATGAACCTTGTCTTATCTTTTTGTGGATTCCCTACAAAATTGCCCGGAGATGCGACGCTGCCGATACCTGCCTGCGATGTGGACCCGGCACTTCTCGCACGTCAGGACCCGACCAACGGCGGTGTGAAGGCCGCCACGCCGCCGTTTCCCAAGGTCTGCGGTGTGCCCGGTGGCGGTCCCGGGTAGCCCAGCCGGCCAACCGTGGTGGCGACCCGCAGCACATAGGCATCCCGCGGCACGGTCGGGTCGCGGCCGGTGAAGTCCGCGATCCGCTTCAGCCGGTAACGCACGGTATTTGGATGAACGAACAGTTTCCGGGCACAGGCTTCGATGGCGCCGCCGCTGTCCAGGTAGGCGTCCAGCGTCTCGGCCAGCGCCGGCCCGGCGTCGGCCAGCGGGCGGGTGATCTCGTGATACAGCGCGGTGGCCGCCGAGGTGTCACCCATCAGCGCACGCTCGGGCAGCAGTTCGCGGGCCGGCACCGGGCGCGGTGCCCCGCCCCAGCCGGCCACCGCGTTCATCCCGGCTATCGCTTCGGCGGCGCTGAGGTGGGCGGCGGTCAGCATCGGGGCGTGCGGGCCGATCACCACCGGCCCGTCGGAGAACGCGGTGAGCAGGTCGTTGAAGAATCGGTCGGTGGGCGACAGCGGCCCGGAGATGATCGCGATCAGCCAGGTGCCGTGCACATCGGCCAGGGCGGCGCGGTCGTGGCGCAGCGCGATATCGCGGACGTCTTCGCTGGCGTGTTCCTTACGTCCGGCCGGGGGGGTGCCGACCACAACCGTCACCGGGGCGGTGGTCTCCCAGTTCAGGGCCGCGGCGCGGGAGAGCAGTTCGGGGCCGGTGTCCCCGCGCACTACCGCGTCGACCACGCTGGCTTCCATCCGGCTGTCCCAGGCGCCGCGAGCCTCTGCGGCGTCGGCGTAGGCGCTGGCCGCGGCGAACGCCAGGTCGCGGCTATAGCGCAGGATGCCGACGGTCAGTGCGGTGAGCTGCTCGTCGGTGCGGGCCGCCATCGGCACGACTTCCTCGAAGAACTCCATGGTGACCCGGACCATGTCGACGGTTTGGGCCAGCGCGACCCGGCGGGTCAGCTCCTGGGGGACCAGCTCGAAGGCCTGCGCGGTGTATCCGGTGTCGCTGGTCGGGTTGCGCATCCACTCGGCGAAGTTCACCACCGCGGCCTGCACCACCACCTGCACACTGGCCCGCTGGGAGGCCTCCAGGTCGGCGAAGAACGGCAGTCGCTGGGCCATGGCCTGCACCGCCTCGGTGGCCAGCCGGCCGGAGTACTGCTTGAGCCGGCGCAGGGTCGACTCGGGGACGTC
>CAYPTG010000362.1:0-973 GCA_964413455.1 uncultured Mycobacterium sp.
CTGTGCTGGCGTCGGGGGTGTTTCTCGGCGGCTATGTGATGGGCAGTGGGCCGAACTGGGCCCGGCTGCCCGGGCCGTACATGCCGGCGGCGGACTCCCGCTCGATGGACGCCGAAAACCTCGCCGCCGTGCAATGGGCCGGCCAGGCGCTGCCCCGGGGCAGCCGGATCGGGGCGGACCGGATCGGCTCGGTTTTGCTGGCCGCCCGCGCGGAGCTGTGGCCGGTCTACGGCGGACTCGGTGGCGTGAAAACCCCGGAACTCTTCGTCGCGAAGGAGTGGGGTCTGGACCAGACCGACATGGCCGACGCCTTGAAGATTCGATTCCTCTACGTCGATCGTCGGCTGGCGTCCGCGCTGCCCCCGTTCGGGTACTACTTCGCCACCGGCGAGATCGACGCGGGCAAGCAGCTGACCGAGGCACAGCTCACCAAATTCGATCGGGTGCCGGCGATCAAGCTGCTCTACCAGCACGGCCCGATATCGATCTACGACCTCAAGGGCCTCGGCCTGTCGGAGTTCAAAAACGGTTGGCTCGGTCCCAACCGCATCGCACGGCCGGTGTCACAGGTGGCGATCGGTCTCGCGGTGGGCCTGCTGCTCGCGTGGACTATCCGCAGCCGGTTCTGGCCCCGCATCATCGCGCAGGCCGCCAGGTTGCGGCGCGCATTCGGTCCGGCGTTGACCGGTGCGATCATGCTAGCCGCGGTCTGCCTGATATCGGCTGGGCTGCTGTTGGCCCACGTCTGGCTGAGCCCGTGGCTGATGCTGACCGCTGCCCTGGTGGTCGCCGCGGTGCACCCGGACAAAGCGAGGGCCCTGGTGCGCCGAAGCGCGGCCGCGGTGACTCGGCGCCGAGTCGTCACCGTGGCCTCGGTACTGATCCCGCTGGCCGTCATCACCGCGTTCGCCAACAACATCGCCGCCCAAGAAGACATCGTCCGAGTGCGCCAGATCCTCAACGTTCCCGCCGC
>CAYPTG010000362.1:983-1832 GCA_964413455.1 uncultured Mycobacterium sp.
GGGCGGGGCCGACGCCACCACCGAGCACCGACGCAAGCGCGGGTTCTTGATGCGCAGCGCGCTGGCGCTGGTTTCCACCTCGGTGGTGACCTCCGGGCTGGGCTTTATCTACTGGACGGTCGCCGCACGGATGTTCCCGCCGGCCGACGTCGGACAATCGGCGACGGCCATCTCGGCGATGAGCCTCATCGCGCAATGCACGGTGCTCGGTTTCGGCACCGCGCTGGTGTTCAAGTTGCCGACCATGCTCTCCGGGCGCGCCCAACTCGTCTCCACCGCGGCAGCGGTGTGCGCCACGGTCGGCGGGGTGGTCTCGGTGGTGTGCGCCTTGGGGTTGCCGGCGAGCCTCTTCGGTCTGCCGGACATCGGGCATCACTGGTTCGTCACCGCGCTCTTCGCCGCCGGCGTCGCCGCACATTCGGTCGCCATGATGCTCGACTCGGCATTGCTGAGCGTCGCCGGCAGCGGGATTCAGCTGGGACGCAACGTGATTCACGCGGTCAGCAAGCTGATCCTGCTGGGCGTCTTCGCGGTGACACTGACCCGCTACGGTGCGCTGAGCATCTACGGCAGCTGGTTCATCGCCACCGTCGGATCCATCGCCGCGGTAGGGGTCTGGCTGCTCCGCAAATACCCGGTATCGGCGGACGAGCTGCGGCCGCGGCTATCCGCCCTGCGCGGGCTGCATTTCCACGCCGCCCAGCATCATGTGCTGAACCTGGCGCTGACGGTGCCGTTCTTCGCGATGCCGATCGTCGCCAACGTGATCCTCGGCGCCGAGAAAGCCGGATACCTCTACGCGACATGGTCGGTCGCCGGGTTCGTCTTCGTCCTGCCGATCGCCATGTC
>CAYPTG010000362.1:1842-2556 GCA_964413455.1 uncultured Mycobacterium sp.
GCAAAGGATTCCAGCACCATCCTGTTGGAATTCCGCTTCACGCTGCGTAATTCGATGCTGGCCTGTTTGGCCGCCAACCTGTTGATCCTGCCGTTGGGCGGTCTGGTGCTCGGCGTCTTCGGTCCGGCCTACGTTCAACACGGGCGCACGGTGCTGATCGTGCTGTGCATCGGCGGCCTCGGTCTGGTCATCAGGGATCACCATGTGGCGGTGGCCCGGATCACCGGTGCGGTCGGACGTGAAGCGGTGCTGATGCTGGTCCTGGGCGCCGGTGAGCTGATCGGTGCGGCGATCGGCGCATCCCGGGGTGGGCTGCTCGGCCTGAGCCTGGGCTGGCTGGCTGCCGTGGTGCTGGAGGTGGTGGTGTGCACACCGCTGGTGTGGCGGGCCTACCACGGGAGGATCGAGGTACCCGCTATGGCCGCCGCTGCCGGGAAGCCGGACGGGGCCGGCCCGGATACCGATGCCCCTAACACCCCAGACCGATGACCGGCGCCGGAGTACGCGCAACCGCGCATACCGCCGGTCGGGTGGGCTTGGTGGCCGCGCTGGTGATAGCGCTCGGCGTAGGCGCCGACCTGCATCCGGCGATCAGCAATGCCCAGTCGCACGGCTGCAGCCCGTCGCAGCTCAGCACCGTGCCGACCGTCCTTCCCGGCGCGGGGGCACCGCAAGCCGATCGGTCGACGGTGGTCTACGACGACTTCGACGGAC
>CAYPTG010000363.1:0-2551 GCA_964413455.1 uncultured Mycobacterium sp.
GGAGCTCTACCGCGAGTACTCGCTGCGCCCGCCCAAAGGCGTGCTTCTTTACGGGCCGCCGGGATGCGGCAAGACGCTGATCGCCAAGGCGGTGGCCAACTCGCTGGCCAAAAAGATGGCCGAGGTCCGCGGCGACGACGCCCGCGAGGCCAAGTCCTACTTCCTCAACATCAAGGGCCCCGAGCTGCTGAACAAGTTCGTCGGCGAAACCGAGCGGCACATCCGGCTGATCTTCCAGCGGGCCAGGGAGAAGGCGTCCGAGGGCACCCCGGTGATCGTGTTCTTCGACGAGATGGATTCCATCTTCCGCACCCGCGGCACCGGGGTCAGCTCCGACGTGGAGACCACCGTGGTGCCGCAGCTGCTCAGCGAGATCGACGGCGTGGAGGGCCTGGAGAACGTCATCGTGATCGGTGCCTCTAACCGCGAGGACATGATCGACCCGGCGATCCTGCGGCCCGGTCGTTTGGACGTCAAGATCAAGATCGAGCGCCCGGATGCCGAAGCGGCACAAGATATTTTCAGCAAGTACCTGACCGAGGAGCTGCCGGTCAACGCCGACGACCTCGCCGAGTTCGGCGGGGACCGCGGTGCCTGCATCAAGGCGATGATCGAGAAGGTCGTCGACCGGATGTACGCCGAGATCGAGGACAACCGCTTCCTGGAGGTCACCTACGCCAACGGTGACAAAGAGGTCATGTACTTCAAAGACTTCAATTCCGGTGCGATGATCCAGAACGTCGTCGACCGGGCCAAGAAGTACGCGATCAAGTCGGTGCTGGAAAGTGGCCAGAGAGGCCTGCGCATCCAGCACCTACTGGACTCCATCGTCGACGAGTTCGCCGAGAACGAGGACCTGCCCAACACCACCAATCCCGATGACTGGGCACGGATTTCGGGCAAGAAGGGCGAGCGGATCGTCTACATCCGCACGTTGGTCACCGGCAAGACTTCGAGTGCCAGCCGGGCTATCGACACCGAATCGAACCTGGGGCAGTATCTCTAAGCCCGGGTTAGCCGCGGGTTCATTCGCCCAAACCGACAAATGGGCGTGGTTTTGCGAGTGGATTGCGACATTTCGTCGAGTTGGGCAATCGGGGTCAGGCGGTGGGCTAGTCGTCGGTGTCCGGCTGAGAGTAGTCGTTGAGCGCATCGGTGAGTGCTTTCTCCATATAGCCCAACAGATCTCGCATCTCGTGCAGGCGTCGGCTGCGCTCCGGCGGGGCCTCGCTCAAGGCGGCCAGGCCGGCGTCGGCCATTCGCTGCAGATCGGCCATCGTTTGCAGTCGGTGCCGCTCGCCGGCGACAAAAGCGTTGGGGCGCAACCGGAAATAGGTGCGGCGGTCACCGGCGACCGCGAGCCGCTCGATGAACCCGAATTGGCTCAGCATCCGGGTGTTGGTGCTGATCCCGCCGCTACTGGCATCCAGGGCCGCGGCCAGCTCCTCGGAGGACTGCCGTTCCGGGTCGCAGACCAGCAGCCAGCCCAGCAGGCGACCGGCCAGCCGGGTGAGGCCGTTGGCCTCGAAAAAACCGCCCAATTGCTCGACGAACGCCATAACATCGGTGTGCCCGTCCCGGTCGCTGTCGGCGCCGCGCGCTTTGGCGGTCATTTGACACTCACAACGTTCACTGTACTGTGAAACTTCGAGTGACAGGGGCAACTCTGCGACTCGGCCTAACTGGAGTCCCTATGACAGCGAGGACGCCACCGATGAGCGCTATCCGGAGCCATCGCGAGCGCCGCCGATGATGGCATTGCTCAGGCGCGTCTGGATCCCGCTAGTGATTCTGTTGATCGTCGGAATCGGCGGTTTCACCGTCAGCCGGGTCCGCACCTTCTTCGGCGCCGACGGCATCCTGACCACCCCGAAGGTCTTCGCCGACGATCCGGAATCATTCGATCCGAAGGTGGTGACCTACCAGGTCTGGGGCAACGGCATGTCGGCCAACATCAACTATCTGGATATGGACGCCAAGCCCCAACAGAGCAACGACGCGCCGCTGCCCTGGTCGATGACGCTGGAAACCTCGGCGGGGTCGGCGTTTCCCATCCTGCTGGCCCAGGGCGACGGCAGTTCGATCTCCTGTCGGATCATCGTCGACGACGAGGTCAAGGACGAGAGGACAGCGACCGGGGTGAACGCGCTGACCCACTGCTCGGTGAAGTCCGCATGACCACCATCGCAGAGCCGGAGACGCCGGAGACCGTACCGACACCGGCGAAGGCGCCGCGGTCGTTCATCGCCCGGACGATCCGGGTGCTCGCGGTGCCGATCATCCTGCTGTGGCTGGCACTCATCGTGGGATTCAGCACTCTGGTGCCGCAGCTGGAAGAGGTCGGCCGGACCGAAGCCGTCTCGATGAGCCCGGACAACGCGCCGGCGATGATCTCGGTGAAACACATCTCCGAGGCGTTCAATGAGGGCAGTTCCAACAGCGCGGCGATGATCGTGCTGGAAGGTCAGCAGCCGCTCGGCGACGCCGCGCACGCCTTCTACGACGAGATGATCGCCAAGCTGCGCGCCGACACCAAGCATGTGCTCTCGGT
>CAYPTG010000364.1:0-2551 GCA_964413455.1 uncultured Mycobacterium sp.
CTGGGCGGCGCTGTCCCGGCGGGGTATCAGTGCCCGGGGCCGCCGTGCGGTCATGGCAATGGATTCTAGAATGGGTACCGTGAGCCTCAATATCAGCGCCACCGAGGCATCCGGTGAGAACCGCGCCCGCGCAACACAACTGCTCCATGAACTCCACCGCTCACTCACCGACGAGGACCGGGCGGTGGTCGCGGAGGCCCAAGATCAGATGTACGACGACAACGGGCTGCCGGTGTGATCGTTACCGAAAGCGCTTGAGCCGCAGGCTGTTAGCCACCACCAGCACCGACGACGCCGCCATCGCCGCGCCCGCAATCATCGGGTTCAGCAGACCCAGCGCAGCAAGCGGGATCGCGGCGACGTTGTAGCCGAACGCCCACACCAGGTTCTGTTTGATAGTGCGCAGCGTGCGGGCCGAGAGCCGCAGCGCAGTCGGGACGGTGCGCAGGTCGCCGCGCACCAGGGTGATGTCGCCGGCCTCGATCGCGGCATCGGTGCCGGTGCCCATCGCGATGCCGATATCGGCGGTGGCCAGGGCCACTGAGTCGTTGACGCCGTCGCCGACCATCGCGACCCGCCGGCCCGCCGCCTGCAACCGCGCCACCGCGTCGGCCTTCTGCGCCGGCAGCACCCCGGCGATGACGTCGCCGGGTGCGATGCCCACCTCGTCGGCCACTCGGGCGGCCACCGACGCGTTGTCGCCGGTGAGCAGCATCGCGGTAATACCCATCTCCTGCAGCTGCTTAATCGCCTCGGCGCTGGTCGGTTTGATCGCGTCGGCCAGTCGGATCACCCCGCGCTGCCGGCCCTCCCAGCCCACCGCGACGCTGGTGCGTCCGTCATGATCCGAAGCACGCGCTACCTGGACATCCACCCCGTCGACCACACCGCGCACCCCAATACCCGGCTCGTTGGCGAAATCGGTCACCGGCGCGACGCCCAGACCGCGCGCGTCGGCCTCGGCCACGATGGCACCGGCCACCGGATGCTCGGAGGCCGACTCGACCGCGGCCGCCCGGGCCAGCACCTCGTCGGCGTCCTCCCCCGGCTCGGGCGCCACCTGTTGCACGCTCATCGACCCGGTGGTGACGGTGCCGGTCTTGTCCAGGACGACGGTGTCGATGCCGCCGGTCGCCTCCAGCACCCGGGGCTCCTTGATCAGCACGCCCAGCTGCGCTCCGCGACCGGTGCCGACCAGGATCGCCGTCGGGGTGGCCAGCCCCAGCGCGCATGGGCAGGCGATGATCAGCACCGCCACCGCCGCGGTGAACGCCGCCGCAGCCGAGTGCCCGGTCAGCAGCCAGCCGGCTAGCGTGGCCACCGCGATGCCCAGCACCACCGGTACGAAGACCGCCGATACCCGGTCGGCCAGCCGCTGGATGGCGGCCTTACCGCCCTGCGCGTCGGCCACCATGCGGGCCATTCGGGCCAGCTGGGTGTCGGCGCCAACCCGGTTGGCGCGCACCAGGATTCGACCGTAGGTGTTGACCGCCCCGCCGAGCACCTCGGCACCGGGGCGGACATCGACCGGCACCGACTCGCCGGTCATCGCCGAGGTGTCCAGGGCCGAGGCCCCGTCGACCACGACGCCATCGGTGGCCACCCGTTCGCCGGGGCGCACCACGATCACATCGTCGACCGCCAGCTCGTCGGCCGGCACCCGGACCTCGGCGCCGTCCCGCAGAACGGTGGCGTCCTTGGCGCCCAGCGAGAGCAGTGCGCGCAGCGCCGAGCCCGCCGAACGTTTGGCTTTGGCTTCGGCGTAGCGGCCGGCCAGCAGGAACACCGTCACCGCCGCGGCCACCTCGAAATAGACATGCCCCGTGTCATGTCCAGAGCCGTGCCCCCCTCCATGTCCAACGCTGGTGAGCAGCACGATCAGTGACCACAGGTAGGCCGACAGCGTGCCCAGCGACACCAGAGTGTCCATAGTGGAGGTGCCGTGCCGAGCGCTGTTGAGCGCCGCCTGATGGAACGGGTATCCGCCCCAGAACACGATGGGTGTGGTCAGCGCCAGCACCAGCCACTGCCAGCCGGGGAACTGCCAGGCCATCACCATCGACAGCGCGAGCACCGGCAAAGCCAGCAGCGCCGACCCGATCAGCCGGGGTCGCAGCTGAGCCTCGGACAGGTCGTGGCTCATATGGTCGTCAGCGCCGTGGTGCGTGTGGTCGATCACCGCGGCGTGATAGCCGGTGGCCTGCACGGCGTTCACCAGCTGCTCCGGCTTTACCTCGGGGCCGTGCTGGACGTGGGCCTGTTCGACGGCGAAGTTGACCGATGCCGCCACACCGTCGAGCCGGTTGAGGCTGCGCTCGATCTTGGCCGCACACGACGCGCAACTCATGCCGGTCAGCTTGAGATCCGTCGTCGCCATGAACCCAACGATACCCCTAGGGGGTATATGCAGCAATGGCGGTCAACGGCGTCGGCGGACCAGCCCGGTCACTCCCAACACCAGCAGGACCCCGGCGGAGGTCGCCAATAACCAGGCCAAAAACATCAGCGGCGGGTCGTACACCACCGAGACGGTGGCTGGCTGTCCCTCGGC
>CAYPTG010000365.1:0-2549 GCA_964413455.1 uncultured Mycobacterium sp.
GCCCCGAGAACCAGCAACACCGGGGCGAACATGTTCAGCGTCATGTGCTCGACCATGTGCACGCTGAACATCGCCGACCCGTAGGACCGCACCCCCGAACTCGTCGCCAATGTCAGGGCCGCGCAGCCGGCCAGCCAGGACAGTGTGCGCCCAGCCGGCCACCGGTCGCCCCGCCGGCGCAACCGCAGCACACCAGCCAGATACCCGCCAGCCAGGACCAGCGCCGCGACCCCGAGGAACGTGTCGAAACGCCAAAAGCCCAGCAGCCGAAGCGGTGTCGGGGAGCCGGGCAGCTGATACCCCAGCAGGATGTCCCAGATCGTCGGACGGGTGGCCAACAGCCGGGGCGCGACCTGGACCGCCATCCCCGACACCGCGGCCAGCGCACCCACCGCGAGTACGGCGCCAGGCATTGCAGGTGCCGTGCGGCCGCGTCGTAGCGCGACCACTTTGGCGGTCAGCCCGGCGGTCAATGCCGCACCGACGATCAGGCCAAGCAAGCCATATCCCGACCTGAGATCGCTGATACCGCAGCGCAATCCGAGCAGCAGCAGCCCGTATGCCAACGCCACCGCCGCGGCAACCAACGCCGTGACGGTGACCCTCCGGTGCACTACGGCACCGACCGGGGCCACCGCGCCGACGATCGTCACCCCGGCCCAGAGCGCGATCGCCACACTGAACACGATCACAGCACCGGTGGCGTAATCATGGTCGGGGCCCTGTCCGGCATTACCGGTGACCGGCACGGCGACCACCCCGACCAGCGCCGGAACAAGCAGCGGCACATGCCAATCCCAGCGCACGGTCAGCCTCGATGCCACCGCGATCAGCGCCGCACACACCGCGACCACCACCCACGCCCGCGCGGTTTCCGAGGCCCCGAGAGCGGCAATGAGTTTGCCGCTACCCAGCAAGCGGGTGGCCGAACCGCCGGCGTCGGCCGCCGCCTGCATCACCACCATCACCAAAGCCGCGACCAGCCAGAGCGGCGATACCCGCTCGGCCACCAGATGGGCGCGAAACGCCGCCGGGTCCAACACCCCGCGGTCATCCGGAACCGCCGTGATGAGAGCCAGCACCAATCCGCCCAGACAGACCGCGCCGGCAGTGGTGGCGGTGAAGTGGCCGATCAGTTCGGCGACGGTGGTCGCGGTCATGGGCTCCATTCCGGAATTCCGGGTCAGCCGGCGGGCGTGCGGTCGACCCCTTGCGGACGTTACACCGGGAACTTTTCTGCGGTGTCAGGCGACCAATCACCCGTGAACGGTCAGTGGGCAGGAGTGCGGAAATGATTCAGGACCTCGCGCTGAGATGGGCTGTGACGCTGCTGTTTCTGTTCAGTGCAGGGGTGTGCGTCCAGGCGATCGTGGCCGATCGGCACCGCGGCGCAGACCTTGTCAGCCACGGGTTGCACGCCGTCATGGCGATCGCGATGGCGGTGATGGCCTGGCCGCGCGGGGCGGACCTACCGAGCCGCGCGCCGATGATCTTCTTCGCCGTGGCGGCCCTGTGGTTCGCCGTGATCATGTTTCGACGCGCCGACCACAAGGGGCCCAACGCCTATCACATGTTCATGATGGCGGCGATGGCCTGGATGTACGCCGCGATGGGCGGCCTGCCGCTGAAAGCGGCGAGCTGGATCGGGTGGCTCAACTGGGTGTGCACCATCGGGTTCGCGCTCGCGGCGGCCTACTGGTTCTACCGTCTGGTCACCGCCCGGTTGCAGCCCAGCGCCGATGCCGCGCGGGAGAGCGTGGTCATCCTGTGTCAGCTGGCGATGGCCGCCGGCATGGGTGTCATGTTCGCGGTAATGCTGGGCTAAGGCTGCAGCTCTATAGCAGCTCTATAGCAGCTCTATAGCCCGGTTAGGCGGAACGTAGATGCCCACGCCGCCGGCCACGGGATGCGTTGTCGGGCAACACGATCTCATCGGATTCCTCAGCGACGGCCGGGTCCGTTCGGTCCGGGAGCGGGGCGCCGGCGCGGCGCCATACCAGGAACGCCAGAACCGCGCCGACGACCACCGGTAAATGCGTCAACGGGCGGTCCATGCCCACCCGGCCGGCATGGGCGTCGGTGATCTCATAGAGCACCAGGAACCCGGTGAACGCGGCCAGTACCCACGCCAGGCCACCCGCCACCGCCGGGCGGATCGCCGCCGCCAGCATCACCACACCCAACGCGGCCGACCATGCCGTCGACTCGTTGAGTACATGCCCGGCCGTCGCCGCGTGCGGAACCCCCAGGCTTGCGCCCAACCCCTGCGCGATCGCCAGGCCCAGCTGGATGACGCCGACCATGCCCAGTGCCCAGCGCGGCCACGAGCGCGGCACTGCGCGGCTGAGGTGGCGGGGGAGCGGCGGGGTCGATCGGACCGCGGCGAGCTGCGAGCGCCCAGCGGCCCGGCGCAGCATCCGGGTCTGCTCTACCGCCGTGGCTTGCCACTGACGGCACGGCTCGCATTCGGCGAGATGCTCGTCGACGCGGGCGACGGGGATCGGTTCGCGCTCCCCGTCGATCCGCGCCGATAGCGCCTCGCGGGCGGT
>CAYPTG010000366.1:0-2541 GCA_964413455.1 uncultured Mycobacterium sp.
GCGATCCGGATCACCACCGGGTCGCCGAGCACCTTGCCCTGGGCGATCGGTGACCAGCCTTCGGTGACGATGTTGTGTTCGGTGCCGTAGGCCCGCACGTCGTCGTTGGTGAAGTAGGGGTGCACTTCGATCTGGTTCACCGCGGGGGTGACTGAGGTCTCCCTGGCCAGTTCCTGCAGGTGATTTATCTGGAAGTTGGACACCCCGATGCTGCGGGCCCGGCCGTCAGACTTGAAGTCCTCCAAGGCTTTCCAGGTGGTGACGAAGTCGCCGTCATACAGGGTGGGCAGCGGCCAGTGGACCAGGAACAGGTCGACGTAGTCGGTGCCCAGCGCGCGCAGCGTCTCGTCGAAGGCACGCCGGGCGTCATCCGGGCGGTGCTCACCGTTGTTGAGCTTGCTGGTGATGAACACGTGCCCGCGGTCCAGCCCGGCATTGCGGATCCCCTGGCCGACACCGGACTCGTTGCCGTACATCTGAGCGGTGTCGATGTGCCGGTAGCCGGCCTCCAGTGCGCTGCGCACCGTCTGCGCGGTCTGCTCCGGCGGCACCTGATACACCCCGAACCCCAGCTGGGGGATGTGGTTGCCGTCGTTGAGGGTGATCAGCGGGACGTTCCCGACGGTGCTGTTCATCTATCTCTCCTCCTGTTGGTGAAGCACATCCAGTAGTCGGCGGGCGGCGGCCACCCGCCGGGCCGGTGCCCCGGTCAGGCCGTCCAGCACGCACTCCGGGTCGGCCGGCGGTCCGCGGTGCCCGCAGCCGCGCGGGCAGTCGCCGATTACCTCAGCCAAATCCGAGAACGCGGTGACGACGTCGTTGGGGGCGATGTGGGCCAGCCCGAACGACCGCAGCCCCGGGGTGTCGATCACCCAGCCGCCGCGGGGTAGCGGCAGCGCCACCGACTGGGTCGAGGTGTGCCGCCCCTTGCCGACGCCGGACACCGCGCCGGTGGCTCGATCAGCTTCTGGGACAAGGCGATTCACTAGTGTGGACTTGCCCACCCCGGAATGCCCGAGTAGCACGGTGATGTGCCCGTCGAGCAGATCGTGAACCGGCTCCAGTGGTTCGCCGCGCCCGGCGGTCACCACGGTCAGGTCCAGATCGGCGAACTGCTCGGCGAACGGCGCCGCCGGCGCCAGGTCGGTCTTGGTCAGGCACAGGATCGGCCGGACACCGCCGGTGTGCGCGGCGATCAGCGCCCGGTCCACCAGCCCGGTCCGCGGCGGCGGGTCGGCCAGCGCCACCACCGTCATCATCTGGTCGGCGTTGGCCACGACCACCCGTTCGGTGGGATCGGTGTCATCGGCGGTGCGGCGCAACACCGTTCGGCGCTGGCCGCGGCGCACGATCCGGGCCAGGGTGTCCGGGCGACCGGACAGATCGCCCACCACTTCGACCTCGTCACCGACCACAATCGGGGTGCGGCCCAGTTCGCGGGCCCGCATCGCGGTCACCCGTCGCTGCGGGTCGCCGCCGAGTACGCAGCCCCAGCGGCCGCGGTCGACGGCCACCACCATCGCCTGTTCGGCGTCGGCGTGATCGGGACGGGTTTTGGTGCGCGGGCGCGTTCCTCGCCCGGCCCGCACCCGCACGTCGGACTCGTCGTAGTCGCGGCGGATGGTCAACCGCGGCCGCCCAGCATCCCGGCCCACAGGCCGGGGAAGTCCGGCAGCGTCTTGGCGGTGGTGCCGATGTCGGCGACCTGGACCCCGGGCACCCGCAGCCCGATGATCGCCCCGGCGGTGGCCATCCGGTGATCGGAGTAGGAGTGCCACACCCCGGCCTGCAGCTCGGTGGCGGTGATCACCAGGCCGTCGGGTGTCTCGGTGCAATCCCCACCCAGCCGGTTGATCTCGGTGCTCAGCGCCGCCAGCCGGTCGGTCTCATGCCCGCGCAGATGCGCGATGCCGGTCAGCCGGGACACCGAGCCAGGCTGTGCCAGCGCGGCCAGCGCGGCGATCGACGGGGTGAGTTCGCCGACCTCCCGTAGATCCATGTCCACCCCGCCGTATTCCGCCGGCCCGGTCACTGACAAAGCGGAATCCTCGTGTGCCACAGCACATCCCAGCTGGCGCAGCAGCGACAGGATGATCGGTGCCGGCTGGACGCTGATGGTCGGCCACCCGGCGATCCGAACGGTGCCGCCGGTGACCGCGGCCGCGGCGGCGAACGGGACCGCGTTGGACAGGTCCGGTTCGATCGCCCAGTCCCGCGCACGCAGCGTCCCTGGCACCACCGTCCACCGGTTCAGGGTGCCGGCGTCGACGTCGATGCCGGCTTTGGAGAGCATGGCCGCTGTCATCTCGATATGCGGGGCCGAGGGCACCGCGGCGCCGGTGTTGATGACGGTCAGCCCATCGGTGAATGCCGCGCCGCACAGCAGCAGCCCGGAGACGAACTGCGACGACGACGACGCGTCGATACCCACCGACCCGCCGGGAACCGCGCCGCGGCCGTGCACGGTGAACGGCAGGCCGTCGCCCTCGACGTCCACGCCAAGCCCGCGCAGCCCGGCCAGCAGCGGGGCGATCGGCCGGG
>CAYPTG010000367.1:0-2541 GCA_964413455.1 uncultured Mycobacterium sp.
TGCGCGAATTGGATCTTGATGAACAACGGCGAGCCGTGCACCGGGCCCGGACTGCTGAAGTGTCCCCGGTGTGCGAGTAGGAGCTACGGGGCGGCGAAGGGCACCGCGGTGACGCTCGGCAACTGGTCGGCGGCCCCGAGCGAGCGTCGGGCGGTGGACATGTTCATCCCGGTCAGCGAGGCCGTCGCGGTCGGCAATGCGCTGCCGACCGGCACGCGGCCGTACCGGATCATCCCCAACTTCATCCCGGACAACGTCGGCGAGCTGGCCGACGATTCGCCGGAATATCGCGACCAGCTACCGCCGGACGGCTATTTGCTGTTCGTCGGATCGCTGACCCGCCAAAAGGGAATCCTGGCGCTGCTGGAGGCCTACGGCGGCCTGGTCGGTGCACCACCGCTGGTGCTGCTCGGCTACACCCTGCCGGAGACCCCGAAGACCTTCCCGCCCAACGTTGTGGTGCTCAAGAACTGGCCGCACGCGGCCGTCATGACCGCCTGGCGCCGCAGCCTGGCCGGCATCGTTCCGTCCATCTGGCCGGACCCCTGCCCCACCGTGGCGATGGAGGCGATGGCCACCGGCAAGCCGGTGATCGCCACCGACATCGGCGGGCTGCCCGATATCATCGCCGACGGCCAGACCGGCATCCTGGTGCCGCCGAACGACCCGGCCGCGTTGCGGGCCGCGCTGGCCCGCCTGATCGAGAACCCGGCGCTGGCGGCCCGGATGGGGGCCGCCGGGCAAGCCCGGGTCGCCAACTTCCATGCCAGCACGGTGGTGCGCAAGATCGAGGCGCTCTACGACGAGGTGGTCGCGGGGGTGGTCGCGTGAGTAACCCGGAGGCCGCCGCGACCGCGCAGTTCAGCCCGATCCGAATGCTGGAAGTCGAGATCGGCCAACCGATCGGCGCCATCGATGCCGCCGACGACAGCCACGGCCAGCTCTACACCCGCGGGTGGGCGCTGGTGCGGCTGCACGACGAGCCGCTCGGGGTGGTCGAACTCGACCTGCCCGGCGGGACGCTGCCCGCCGAGGCGCTGGTGCGGGCGATCTGGGAATCGCTGGCCGCCGAGATCAACGACCACCAGCGTATCGACGCGATGCCGACGCTGCACACCCTGGACGTGGCCGGGGTGCCCAGCCCGGCCCGGCCGCCGTGCATCGCCGAACGCGACAGCGCCACCGCGGGTGATCCGCTGATCAGCGTCATCATCGCGACCCGGGACCGTACCGACAGCCTCGCGTCCTGCTTGCGGGCCTTCGACGACGTCGAATACCCGAACTACGAAATCGTCGTCGTGGACAACGCCCCGTCGACCGAGTCGACCCGGGAACTCATCGCCGCGCGGTCCGCCGACAACCCGCGCATCCGCTACGTCCGGGAAGATCACCCGGGCCTGGGCTGGGCGCACAACCGCGGCCTAGCCGATGCGCGCGGCGAGTTCATCGCCTTCACCGACGACGATGTGATCGTCGACCGGCATTGGCTCAGCGAGCTGCTGCGCGGTTTCTCGCTGGGCAGCGAGGTGGGCTGCGTCACCGGGCTGATCCTGCCGGCGGAGATCGAGACGCTCCCGCAGTACTGGTTCGACCTGCACAGCGGCTTCACCAAGGGGTTCCGGCGGCGGGTATTCGACATGCGCGCCAATCGGCCCGCCGACCGGCTCTTCCCGTTTCGCACCGGCATGTTCGGAGCAGGGGCCAATATGGCCTACCGGGCCAAGGCGCTGCGCGCGGTGGGCGGGATGGACGCCTCGCTGGGGCCGGGCACCGCGGCCACCAACGGCGAAGATCTGGACATCTGGTTCCGGATCATCAAGGCCGGCTACCAGCTGGTCTATCAACCGTCGGCACTGGTGCGCCATCGGCATCGCTCCGACTACGCCGCGTTGCGCCACCAGTTCTATACCTACGGTGTGGGTTTCACCGCCTACGTCACCAAATGCATCGTGGTGAATCCGCTCGACGGCCTGCGCCTGGTCGCCCGCATCCCGGCGATACTCGCCTTCCCCCGGCGCGGCACGTCCCACGAGTCGACCTCGGGCCCGAGCTACCCAGCCGAGCTGGCGAAGGTGGAACGCAGGGGCCAGCTGTACGGGCCGATCGCCTATGCGCGCAGCCGGTGGCAGTACCGGCGAACCCGTCAGAAGTGATCTACTCCGGATAGCCGTCGGGGTTGCGTTCCTGGAATCCCCAGGCGTCCCGGCACATATCGGCCAGGTCCCGCTGGGTGCGCCAACCCCATTCGCTCTGTACGTAGGAGGCGTCGGCGATCAGGCTTGCCACGTCGCCGTCGCGCCGCTCGACGATGCGGTACGGGATCTCCTGTCCGCACGCCGCGGAGAACGCGGCGACCAGTTCCAGCACCGACACCCCGGACCCGGTGCCGAGGTTGAACACCCGGAACCCGGTGCGGTCGTCGAGGTGCTCCAGCGCGACCCGGTGCGCGTCGGCGACGTCGACGACGTGGATGTAGTCCCGGATCCCGGTGCCGTCCGGGGTCGGGTAGTCGTCGCCGAAGACCTCGAGGCAGTCGATGTG
>CAYPTG010000368.1:0-2537 GCA_964413455.1 uncultured Mycobacterium sp.
TCGACCAGCAACTCGCCCTGAAAACCGCGGCGACCCGGCTGGGCGGTGAGTTCGATGGCACCTTCGGTACCGAAACCATCGAACGGTTCTTGCATTCGTCCTACGACCAGTTCGCCGGCCGGGCCACCATTCCGAACTTCCTGCCGCTGTTGGCCGAACGGTTCGCCCGCCAACGCCTGCACGCCCTGGCGAGAGTGGAAGGAAAGATCAGCGACGGCAAACCGACCGTGTTGTTCCTGTGCACCCACAACGCCGGCCGCTCGCAGATGGCGCTGGGCTACTTCACCCACCTGGCCGGTGACCGGGCCGTCGCCTGGTCCGGTGGATCCGAACCCGGCAACGAGATCAACCCCGCCGCGATCGCTGCCATGCACGAAGTCGGTATCGACATCACTGGCGAATACCCCAAACCCTGGACCGACGAAATTGTGCAGGCGGCCGACGTCGTCATCACCATGGGCTGCGGGGACGCCTGCCCGATCTTCCCCGGGAAACGCTACGAGAACTGGGAACTGCCCGACCCCGCCGGCCAGGGCCTCGACGCCGTCCGCCCGATCCGCGACGACATCGAAGAACGCGTCCACCGTTTGTTGGCCGACCTGAACGTGCCCGTCACCCGGTAGCCGCGAAAACCTCAAGGGAACACACCGAATATGGCTGACACATCAGTGTTGTTCGTCTGCGTCAGTAACGCCGGAAAATCGGTCATGGCCGCCGGGCTCATGCGCCAGATCGCCGGACCGACCATCCACGTCAGCTCGGCGGGCACCCGCGCCAAGACCGCCGTCAACGACCTCTCGGTACAAGCCTTGGCAGAAGTCGGCGTCGACATCAGCGACCATCAGCCCGCCCAACTCACCGCGCAGATGCTCGACGACGCCGACCTGGTCGTCATCGTCGGCAGCCAAGCCCACCTCGACGAGTACTGTCCCGGCGTCACCATCCAGCGGTGGGATACCGACGAACCCTCCTTGCGCGGCATCGACGGAATCGACCGCATGCGAATCATCCGCGACGACATCACCACGCGCGTCCAGGCCTTGGCCGCCAACCTTTCCACCGCGATCACACCACCCACCGGCCAGCCATCCCGATCCAACGCGCGTATTGAGCGAAGCTAGATGTATGCGTGTGGAACTTCTCACGAGCCCGGGATGTCCGAATGCAGCGGCGGCTCGGCGCTTGCTCGCCGAGTGTCTGTCTGAGGTTGATATCGCTGAAGATGTGGTGGTGGAAAGGGTCGGTGGATATCCATCGCCAACAGTGCTCGTTGATGGTATGGATGTCATGAAGCCGGGCACTGAGCTGGCAGCTGATGCGTGCCGATTGGACCTTCCGACCAGGGATCGCGTGCTGGCGGCGCTTCGGAGTGCGACGCCGTTGACGTGATCGATCCGGGGTCTTACCCCGATGTTGCGGCCCCGAGTTCAGCTGGCTGCCGTGGTCTTCTGGTTGCGGGTGTGGGCCAGCCGGTGGGAGTCGGTTCCGGTTTCGATGATGGTGCCCCCGAGGGGCTTGGTGCGTCCGGCGCGCACGCCGTTGGCGATGACGACGATTTCGGCGAGTTCGTGCACCGCGACGACCGCGGCCAGCCCGAGGACACCGGTGAGGGCGAGCGGAATGAGCACCGTAATCAATGCCAGTGAGAGGCCGACGTTTTGCAGCATGATCCGCCTCGCGCGCCGCGCGTGGGCCAGTGCTTGGGTGAGGTGGCGCAGGTCTTCACCCATCAGCGCGACGTCGGCGGTTTCGATGGCCACGTCGGTGCCCATCGCGCCCATGGCGATACCCAAATCGGCAGTGGCCAGGGCCGGGGCGTCGTTGACGCCGTCACCGACCATGGCCGTCGAGGAACGTTGGCGCATTTGACCAATTAGCGCGGCTTTGTCTTCGGGCCGCAGATCGGCATGCACGACCTCGATGCCCACCTGCTTGGCCAATGCGTGGGCGGTCGCTTGGTTGTCACCGGTGAGCCTGGCCACCTGAAACCCGCCGCGGCGCAGCTGGGCGACGACGTGGGCGGCTTCGGGCCGCAGCTCATCGCGCACCGCGACTGCCCCGATGATCTGGTCGTTGTCTTCGATGAGCACGGCGGTGGCGCCGGCGGCCTGCATGGCCGCGACCTGGCCGGCCAGCGGGCCGGGGTCAAGCCAGCCGGGGCGGCCCAGCCGCAATCGACGGCCATCCCGCGCGCCGGTCAACCCGGCACCGGTGACCGCCTGCACGTCATCAGCCGGTTGCACGGGGCCCTGCGCGGCGGCGAGAATCGCTGCCGCGAGGGGGTGTTCGCTGCGGGCCTCCAACGCCGCCGCCACATCCAGCACGTGCTCGCGGGTGGCGCCGTTGGTGGTGGCGACGTCGATGACGGTGGGTGCGTTTTCGGTCAGGGTGCCTGTCTTGTCCAGCGCGATCGTGCGGACCGCGCCCAGGGCTTCCAGCGCCGCCCCGCCCTTGACCAAGACACCGAGCTTGCTGGCGGCGCCGATGGCGGCGACCACAGTGACCGGCACCGAGATCGCCAGCGCGCACGGAGAGGC
>CAYPTG010000369.1:0-2530 GCA_964413455.1 uncultured Mycobacterium sp.
CCCGGCCAAGAAGGCGCAGGCCGCCGAGACCGCCGAGGCGGAAGCGCCGGCAGAAGAGGTAGCGGCGGAAGCGCCGGCAGAGACCGCTACCGAGGTCGTCGAGGCTTCCGAGCCGGTGGTGGAGGCGGCGGCCGAGGCTGCTGAGCCGGCGGTGGAAGCTGCCACCGAAGCCGCGGCTGACGCTACCGAGGCCGCGGCTGGTGCCGAGTCCACCGAGCCGGCCGCGGAATGAGTTCGGTCGTCGTCGACGCCGTCGAGCACCTGGTGCGCGGGATCGTCGACAACCCCGATGACGTTCGCGTCGACATGGTGACCAACCGGCGCGGCCGGACCGTCGAAGTTCACGTGCACCCCGAAGACCTGGGCAAGGTGATCGGCCGCGGTGGCCGGACCGCCACCGCGCTGCGAACCCTGGTGGCCGGAATCGGCGGCCGGGGTATCCGCGTCGACGTGGTGGACACCGACCAGTAGTACGCCCGAGCGGCGAGCGGGATATTCGATGGAGCTGGTGGTCGGCCGGATCGCGAAGGCGCACGGCATCACCGGTGAGCTGGTCGTCGAGGTTCGCACCGACGATCCGCAGGATCGGTTCGCCACCGGTAATCGCCTGCGGCTCAGGAACACTCGGACCGGAGTCGAGCGCGAGGTCGTTGTCGATTCGGTTCGGCCGCATGGGGGCCGGCTGCTGGTCCGGTTGGACGGCGTGGCCGATCGGGACGGCGCGGAGGCGTTGCGCGGTGGGCTTTTCGTCGTCGACTCCGCCGACTTGCCGCCCATTGACGACCCCGACGAGTTCTACGACCACCAACTCGAAGGTCTGGTCGCCCAGACCGTCGACGGCGAGCGGATCGGCACCGTCGTCGAGGTGCTGCACACCCCCGGTGGTGAATTGCTTTCCGTGCGAAGCGAATCCGGTACCGAGGTGTTGGTGCCGTTCGTCAGCGAGATCGTGACGTCGGTGTCGCTGGCCGACGGGGTTGTCCGCGTCGACGCGCCCGACGGGCTGCTGGACCTGGAGTCTTGACGTGCGTATCGACGTCATCACCATCTTTCCCGACTATTTGCAGCCCATCCGGCAGTCGTTGCCCGGCAAGGCCATTGAGGCAGGGGTGCTCGACGTTGCGGTGCACGATCTGCGGCGATGGACACACGACGTGCACCATGCGGTGGACGATTCGCCGTACGGGGGAGGCCCCGGAATGGTGATGAAAGCGCCGGTGTGGGGCGACGCGCTTGACGAAATCTGCACTGCCGAAAGCCTTCTCGTAGTGCCCACCCCAGCCGGCCGGCTGTTCGGTCAGGCCGACGCCCAGCGCTGGACCACCGAGAAGCACCTGGTATTCGCCTGCGGTCGTTACGAAGGCATCGACCAGCGGGTGGCCGACGACGCCGCCACCCGGATGCGTGTGGAGGAGGTCTCCATCGGAGACTACGTCCTGGCCGGGGGAGAGGCAGCGACCCTGGTGATGATCGAGGCGGTGGTGCGGCTGCTGCCCAACGTCATCGGCAATCCGCTGTCCCACCAAGACGATTCGCACTCCGATCATCTCGGTGCGCTGCTGGAAGGACCGAGCTACACCCGCCCCCCGCTCTGGCGGGGATTGTCGGTGCCCGATGTGCTGCTCTCCGGTGACCACGCCAGGATCGCCGCCTGGCGTCGCGAGCAGGCGCTGGAACGCACTCGGGTGCGTCGCCCGGATCTGTTGTCTTAGACCGATTGCGCGACTCCTCCTGGGGCCTTCGTCCCGCATCGTCGTCGCGCTAGCAGCTAAATCCGTCCGCCGGGGAACATCGTCTTGAGCGCCTGGGTCACCGTATTGCGGGCGGTGGCTTCGTCAGCCGGCTGCATGGACGCCGCGGCGATCACGTAACGCCGGTCCGGCCCGACCACTCCGGTGGACAGATGAACCTGATTGTTCGGGCCCCAGCAGCACATCCAACCTTGTTTGACCGCAACGGGTTCGGCGAACAACCCCTCCGGGATGCCGAATCGCTGCGGATACCCGTCGACACCCAACGGCGTCGAGGCGGCCAGGTTGGCCAGGATGATGTCGGCCTGCTCCGGCGGCAGTCCGCCACTTCCGTCCAGCAGCCGGTTGTAATACCGGGCCAGGTCGGCGGTGGTGCTCATGGTGTTCCACCAGTCGCCGTTGTACGGCGCCGTGGTCTTACTGAGCTGATAGCGGTTGACCACCCGTTTGATGATCGCGTTGCCGCCGCCGCGTTCCCAGAAGTCGTCGGCCGGGAAGTCGTCGGAGGAGCGCAACATGACTTGGAGGCCACGCAGATCCCTCGGGTTGAGCGTGGCCTTCTTCTCGGCCAGCCGCTTCAGCAGATCGTCGGCGATGAAGAGTTTCGTCACCGAGGCGATCGGGAAGGGTGCGGTGTCGCCGCTGGAGACCAGTCGGCCGGTCTGCCGATCGATCAACGCGAAACTGATGTCCGCGCCGCGCTTTTGTGCCTCGGCGGTGGCCTGCTTGGCCCTGGCCTCCAACTCCGCGAACTGGTCTGGCTGCGCGTCTGCCTGCTG
>CAYPTG010000370.1:0-2516 GCA_964413455.1 uncultured Mycobacterium sp.
AGAACGGCCTGGCGCCGGCCGAGGTGGAGGTGGCGTCGGGGCGGGTGCAGGTGCTCACCGTGCACGCGGCCAAAGGCCTGGAATGGCAGATCGTCGCGGTGCCGCATCTGAGCACCCGGGTGTTCCCGTCGACCGCGGCTAAACGCACCTGGCTCAGCGATCCCGCCGAACTGCCGCCCCTGCTGCGCGGGGACCGGGCAATGCGGCACCCCGACGGCGCGCTTCCCGGTGTCCCAGTGCTGGACACCTCCGCGGTCACCGACCGCCGGGCGCTGTCGCAGGTGATCGACACCCATCGCGACCAGCTGCTGGCCCGGCGCGTCGACGAGGAACGCCGGCTGCTCTACGTCGCGCTCACCCGCGCCGAGGACACCCTGCTGGTCTCCGGCCACCACTGGGGTTCCACCGAGTCCACCCCGCGCGGACCCTCCGATTTTCTTTGCGAGATCAAGGAAATTATCGAGAGTTCCGGTTGCGGTCAGATCGAGTATTGGGAACCTGCGCCGGCGGCAGGAGAGCTGAACCCGTTGCGGGACAACACCGTCGAAGCGCTGTGGCCGGTCGACCCGCTGGCCGGCCGTCGGGCCGAGATCGAGCGGGGGGCCCGGCTGGTGACCGCCGCCATGGCCGCCGATGAGCCGGTGCCCACTGCCGACCCGCACGGCTGGATCGCCGACGTCGAGGCCCTGCTCGCCGAGCGGGCTCGCACAACCGCCTCGGAACCGGCCGTCCTGCCCGCCCAACTATCGGCCAGCGCCCTGGTGGAACTGCACCGTGACCGCCCTGCGGCGGTGCGCCGGCTGGCCCGCAGGTTGCCCGCCCGCCCGGACCCGCAGGCCTTGCTGGGCACCGCCTTTCACGAGTGGGTGCAGCGGTTCTACGGCGCCGAGCGGCTGTTCGACCTCGACGACTTACCCGGGGCGGGGGATCCGCAGACCGCCGACGTGCAGCAGCTCGCCGCGCTGCAGGAGGCGTTCGCCGCCTCACCCTGGGCGGCACGCACCCCGGTGGACGTCGAGGTGCCCTTCGAGCTGGCGCTCGGTGACATCGTGGTGCGCGGTCGCATCGACTCGGTGTTCGCCGACCCCGACGGCGGGGTCACCGTCGTGGACTGGAAGACCGGTGCGCCGCCCACCGGCGAACAGGGCCGCGCGCACGCCGCGGTGCAGCTGGCCGTCTACCGGCTGGCCTGGGCCGGACTGTCCGGCACCCCGCCGGGGCGGGTGCGCACGGCATTTCACTACGTGCGCTGCGGGCAGACGGTGTCGCCGGAAAAGATGTACACCGCAGACGAGCTGGCGGCCCTGCTGAGCCCCGAACAGGGCTGACCGGCACGGGCGTGCCACCGTCGCGACCGCCCGGCATGGTTACATAATGGCCGTGTGCTGGTTTTCCGCTCGGCGAGATCACCGGGTGAGTCGGTGACGGAGCCCCGTGGCTGACCGGCGTCTCCGGCGCCACCTCGACGCGATAGACGAGAACCTCTCCGCAAAGCCGGACGCGGCGCTCGTCGAGTACCTGCGCATCCCGGAGAAGTTCGTCAGCCCGGGACGCCGCATCGCACGCCGGTTGCTGTACGCCACCGCCGCGCTGTTCGTCGCGGTGTTCATCGTCTACCTCGACCGAGACGGTTATCACGACGCCAGCCACGACGGCGACGGCGGACGGATGAGCTTCCTGGACTGCGTCTACTACGCCACCGTCTCGCTGTCGACCACCGGCTACGGCGACATCACCCCGTACTCCGAGCACTCCCGGCTGATCAACGTCCTGGTCATCACCCCGCTGCGGGTGGCGTTCCTGATCGTGCTGGTCGGCACCACCGTGGAGACGCTGACCACGGCGTCGCGTCAGGCCCTGAAGATCCAGCGTTGGAGGAAAGCTGTGCGCAACCACACCGTCGTCGTCGGCTACGGCACCAAGGGCCGCACCGCGGTGGCCGCCATGATCGGCGACGGCGTGCCGCCGGCCGAGATCGTGGTGGTCGACACCGATCAAGCCTCGCTGGACCGGGCCAGCACCGCAGGGCTGGTTACCGTGCGCGGCGACGCCAACAAGTCCGATGTGCTGCGGCTGGCCGGCGCCCAGCACGCCAGCTCCATCGTCGTGGCCACCAACAGCGACCCGACCGCGGTGCTGGTCACCCTGACCGCGCGCGAACTGGCGCCCACCGCCACGATCATCGCCTCGGTGCGTGAGGGCGAGAACCGCCACCTGCTGCTGCAGTCGGGCGCGGATTCGGTGGTGGTGTCCTCGGAGACCGCCGGGCGGCTACTCGGCCTGGCCACCTCCAAACCCACCGTGGTGGAGATGATCGAAGACCTGCTCACCCCGGACGCCGGTGTGGTGATCAGTGAGCGGGAGGTCGAGACCAAGGAGGTGGGCGGGTCACCGCGGCACCTTCCCGACATCGTTCTCGGCGTGGTGCGCGACGGCCGGCTGCTGCGGGTGAGCGACGAGCAGGTCGACGCGCTGGAGAAGACCGACCGGCTGCTCTACATCCGCAACTCGGAAAC
>CAYPTG010000371.1:0-2516 GCA_964413455.1 uncultured Mycobacterium sp.
CCAGATCGCTGTGCTTCTGGTTGCTCAGCGCCTTGATCGGGGTGGTGTAGAAGCATTTCTGCCCGGCCGCCAGCGCCAGGTGGACGGCGAACTCACCGACCACCGTCTTGCCGGCGCCGGTCGGGGCGCAGACCAGCACCCCGTGCCCGCGTTCCAATGCCTGGCACGCCTTGACCTGAAACGGGTCCAGCGAAAACGACAGTTGGCCGGCGAAGTCGGCGAGTTGCGGTGCCAGGTCAGCCGAAGCCGGGTCAACGGATTCAGGTGATGTCGTCATGGTCCGGGCTCAGGCTGGTCGGCGCGGCCACCGGTGTGGGCGGTTCGATCGGGCTGGCCTGGTCGTCGGGAATGGTCTCCCGGTTTTCTCGCTTGGCCTTGCGGCGGTCATTCAGCCGGGCGACCTGAATGGCGAACTCCAACAACAACGTCAGCGCCAAACCCAGCGCCAGCATGGAGAACGGATCGGAGCCCGGCGTGGCCACCGCGGCGAACAGGAACACCACGAAGATCAGGCCACGCCGCCAGGACGCCAGCTTCTGGTAGCTGAGCACGCCGACCACGTTGAGCATGACGATCAGCAGCGGGAACTCGAAGCCCACCCCGAAGACCAGCAGCAGGTTGATCAGGAAGCCGAAATACTGCTCGCCGGACAGCGCGGTGACCTGGACGTCGCTGCCGACCGTCAACAGGAAGTGCAGGGCCTTGGCCAGCACCACATAGGCCAGGATGGCACCGGCCACGAACAGGGTCGCCGCCGAGGTCACAAACACCATCGCGAACCGGCGCTCGTTGCGGTACAGGCCCGGGGTGATGAACGCCCAGATCTGGTACAGCCAGATCGGGCAGGCCAGCACGATCCCGGCGGTCAGCCCCACTTTGAGGCGCAGCATGAACTGGTCGAACGGGCCGGTGGCCAGCAGCCGGCAGCCGCCGTCGGCGCTGATCTCGGCCCGCGCAGACGCCGGCAACGCGCAGTAGGGGTGCCGCAGCCACTCACCGAGGCTTTCCATCCCGAAGAGCCCGTGGCTGTACCAAAAGAAGCCGAGGATGGTGGTCAGCACGATCCCGGCCAACGCGATCAGCAGCCGGGCGCGCAACTCCCGGACGTGTTCGACCAGCGACATGGTGCCGTCCGGGTTGGTGCGGCTGCGTCGCCCTCGCGGGTCGAAATGGGACAGGAACTCAGGTGTGCGCACGGCGTCTACCTAGCGCCGGGGGCGCGGGCTCCGGTCCCCGGCTCAGGCCGGGCGAATGTCGGTCGGGTTCGGAGCCGGCGGCGGGGCTGGCGCGTCCAGACGCTCCGAGGGCACCTGCTGCGCGGGGGTGACATAGCCGGGCTGGGCGGGCGGCTGGATGTGCGGGTCCCCCTGCTGCTCGGCCTGCAGCTCCTTGACCTCGGACTTGAAGATGCGCATCGACTTGCCCAGCGACCGAGCGGCGTCGGGCAACCGCTTCGACCCGAACAGCAGGACGACGACGAGAAGCAGGATTATCCAGTGCCACGGTTGTAGAGCACCCAATTCGGTCACCTCCAGACACGCCGGACGACGACACAGGGTTCGGTCCCGAGGAGTCCGGCAATCAGATGTCTGGAATGTTACCCGGCTTGCATGGCGCGGCCCGTCACAGTGTCTGATCGGCGGCCAGCGCGGTCCGGTAGGCGGCCAGCGCGTCGGCGGCCGACGCCCGGACCCGCTGGGCCAGCGACGGCGGTGCCAGCACTTCGACGTCGGCACCGAAGCCGAGGATCAGTCGGGCCATCCAGTCCTCGGAGGCGAACGTCATAGCGGCTTCCCGGGTGCCGTCGGGCAACTCGGCAATAACCCGCATCGTGAAGTACTCCAGCATCCAGGCCGCCGGCGGGGCCACCCGCAGGGTGGCTGACGGCAGCGCCGGGTCGGCCTCGAACAGCGAGGTGTCCGGCGGCGTGTCCACCGCCGGGCGCGGCGGGGCGGCCGCTTCGTCGAGCACCTGCGCGCCAACGATCCGGTCGAAGCGAAACAGCCGCACCCCTTCGGCATCCCGGCACCAGGCCTCCAGGTAGCTGTGGTCACCGATGAGCGCCACCCGGATCGGGTCGACCACCCGGCCGGACAACTGATCGCGGGACGCCGAGTGGTAGTCGATGCGCACCGCGCGGGAATCCCGGACGGCGGTACGCACCGCCGCAGCGGCCTCGGTCTCCTTCGATGTGGCCTCGGTCTCCGATGCGCCGGTCCCCGACGGGGCCGCCGCCGCGCCGGCCGGACCCGCCGGAGCACCCGCGGCGGCCTCGATCTTGGCGATGACGCTGCGAGCCGCGGCCGGGTCAACGACGCCGGGGATCTCGGCCAGCGCCTGCAGCGCCACCAGCAGGCCGCTGGCCTCCGATGAGTTCAGCCGCAGCGGCTGATCCATGCCGGCCGAGAAGGTGACTTTGATGGTGTCGTCGGACAATTCGAAGTCGATCAGGTCACCGGGTCCGTAGCCGGGCAGCCCGCACAGCCACAGCTGATTGACGTCCTGCTGCAACTGTT
>CAYPTG010000372.1:0-2511 GCA_964413455.1 uncultured Mycobacterium sp.
GCGGGCGTAGCGGCCCAGCAACTCACCTAGCGGGTCGGACACCGGCTCGGTGAAGTCGGCCGGAACCCCGACCGGCACCGCGACACCGACGGCGTCGCGCAGCCGGCCGATGTCCTCGACGGCCACCCACCAGCGCTCACCGCCGTAGGCCACCTGCAGCACCCGCTTGCCGGCCCGCAGACCGTCCAGCCAGGCGCCGACGTCGCAAGCCGTCGAGCGCTGCGCGATCTCGGCCTCGGTCAACGGGCCGAGTAGGCGCAGCAGATCGGCCACCCCTTCGGCGTCGCGGGCATGGCGGTCCGGCGCCAGGTGTTGCAGCTGCCGCTCGGTGTTGGCCAGCACATCCGGGTCGAGCAGCTCGCGCAGCTCCACCCGGCCCAGCAGCTCGGCCAGCAGCGCGGTGTCCAGCGACAGCGCGGCGGCGCGGCGTTCGGCCAGCGGGCTGTCGCCCTCGTACATGAACGCGCCCACATAGCCGAACAGCAGCGAAGCGGCGAACGGCGACGGGCTGGGTGTCTCGACCTCCAGCAGCCGGACCCGGCGCCCGGCGATCCGGCCCATCAGGTCGGTCAGCGTCGGCACGTCGTAGACGTCCTGTAGGCACTCCCGCACCGCCTCCAGCACGATCGGAAAATCCGGGTATTTGCGTGCCACGTCGAGCAATTGGGCGGCGCGCTGACGCTGATGCCACAGCGGGGAGCGCTTGCCGGGATGCCGGCGCGGCAGCAGCAGCGCTCGGGCCGCGCACTCCCGGAACCGGGAGGCGAACAGCGCCGAACCGCCGACCTCGGTGGTCACCAGCGGTTCGATCTCGTCGGGATCGAAGACGAACAGCTCGGCACCCGGTGGGGTGTCGTCGGTGTCGGGCAGCCGGACCACGATCCCGTCGTCGCTGGCGGTGGGCTTGTCGTCGATGCCGTAGCGCTCCTGCAGCCGTCGACGGACCGCCAATGCCAGTGGACCGTGCACCTTCAGCCCGTACGGCGAGTGCAGGATCACTCGCCAGTCACCCAATTCGTCGCGGAACCGCTCGACCAGCAGGGTGCTGTCGCTGGGCACGGTCTTAGTGGCCTCACGCTGGCTCTCCAGCAGACGCCACAGATTGTCGGTGGCGAAGTCGTCGAAACCGATTCCGGCGCAGCGCTTATCGAAGGCTTCACGGCTCAAGCCGGCCAGCTCGCCGGTGAACCGGCCGATTGCCGCACCCAGCTCGGCCGGGCGGCCGGCGTCGTCGCCGCGCCAGAACGGCAGCCGGGCCGGCTGGCCGGGTGCGGGAACCACCAGCACCCGGTCGTGGGTGATTTCGGTGATCCGCCAGCTGGTCGCGCCCAGTGAGATGACGTCACCGGGCCGAGACTCGTACACCATCTCTTCGTCGAGTTCGCCGACCCGGGAAGGCTTTTCGGAATCTGTGGCCAGATACACGGTGAACAGGCCGCGGTCCGGGATGGCGCCACCGGAGGTCACCGCTAGCCGCTGTGCCCCGGGTCGGGCGGTCAGCGTGCCGGTGTCGCGGTCGTAGACCAGCCGCGGCCGAAGCTCGGCGAAGTCGGTGGACGGGTACTTGCCGGACAGCAGGTCCAGCGTCGCCTCAAACGCGCTGCGCGGCAGCGTCGCGAACGGTGCGCTGCGCCGCACGATGTCGAACCATTCGTCGGCGTTCAGCGGCTCCAGCGCGCAGGCCGCCACGGTGTGCTGGGCCAGCACGTCCAGCGGGTTGGTCGGCACCCGCATGGTCTCGATCTCCCCGGCCACCATGCGTTGCGCACTAACCGCACAGCCGATCAGGTCGGTGCGATGTTTGGGCAGCAGCACCCCGCGGGAGATCTCGCCCACCTGGTGTCCGGCCCGCCCGACGCGCTGCAGCCCGCTGGCCACCGACGGCGGCGCCTCCACCTGGATCACCAGGTCCACTGCACCCATGTCGATGCCCAGTTCCAGGCTGGAGGTGGCGACGACGGCTTTGAGCCGTCCGCTTTTCAGATCGTCCTCGACCGCGGCCCGCTGTTCTTTGGACACCGACCCGTGATGGGCGCGGGCCAGCAGCGTTTCCGCGCCCTGGATGTGATTGCTGGCCAGGGTGTGCGCGGGCGGGCTGGACAACTCGACGCCGCAGCGCTGCGCGTGAATCTCGTTGAGCCGCGCGGTAAGTCGCTCGGCCAGCCGTCGCGAGTTGGCGAACACGATGGTGGAGGTGTGCCCGTCGATCAGGTCGACGATGCGGGCCTCGACATCTGGCCAGATGGTGTTGTTTTCCAGGTTGGCCATATCCGGTACCGGCACCTGTACCGCCAGGTCGAAAGTTTTGGCTGCCGGGGGACACACGATCCGGGCCGGAGTCGCCCGACCGGCGACATTCGGTCGTGGATGGCCTCCGGTCAAGAACCGGGCCACCTCCTCGGGCGGACGCACGGTCGCCGACAGCCCGATGCGCTGAGCCGGCGTTTCCAGCAGCGCATCCAGGCGTTCCAGCGACAAGGCAAGGTGCGCACCACGTTTGGTGCCGGCTAC
>CAYPTG010000373.1:0-2511 GCA_964413455.1 uncultured Mycobacterium sp.
GGCGCGCTGGGTGGCACGCGGATGGGCTCAGGCACGGCGTGAGCCTACTGCTCGGCTCCTCCTCGGGCCGCTCACGGCCCGCATCGTCGACCTCGCGAAGCCTAACTGCCTAACTGCTCGGCTCCTCCTCGGGCCGCATCGTCGGTGCTGGCATCGCTATCGGCGTCCACCAGCATCAGGTCTTCGATGTCATCGAGGTCGGGTTCGGGCTCGGCGGGCGGCTCAGGCTCAGCCGGCTCAGGCGCGACAGTCGGCTCCGGCTCGACAGGCGGCTCCGGCTCAGCGGACGGCTCCGGCTCATCAGCGGACGGCTCCGGCTCAGACGTCGGTTCGAGCTCGACAGGCGGCTCGGGCTCAGCGGGCGGCTCCGGCTCGGCAGGCGGCTCGGGCGCGGCAGGGGCTGCCGGCTCGGCGACGGGCCGTGGCCGGGACGTCGGGCTGACACCACCGGCCGTCAGCACCGTCAGCGCACCGATAACGAAGAACCAGAAGAACACCCACGGCCCGAAGGTCGCCTGGTCCACCCCGACGTGACCGAAATTGCCCAGCGGACCGCTGCCGGCCAGCGCGAGGACCGCCAAGCCGACGGCGGCCAGCAGGGAGGCAAGCGCCAACTTCGCCATCGCCAACCGAAGCGGCATCGGCCGGCGGGCACACTGCTGCCCGATCGCGACCCCGGAGGCCGCACTGACGATCAGCAGCGCCACCCACACCGGCCCCAACGGCGGCGTCGGAGCGGCGGCCAGGATAGGAACGGCCGGGATATCGCCGCCGAACACGGTGAAGGCGCTGAACGTCGCGAACCCGATATGAGCGCTGGACCCGACCACCACCGCGGCGGCCCCGAGCACCACATTGGGCAGGTACAGCAACGAGAGCAGGGTCAGGCTGAGCTGGCCGAACACCGAGTCGGTGATCCCGAAGAGGTCCTGCATGGTCCCCCAGTGCACGACCAGCGACAGTGCGACGACGGCCGAAGCCAGGGCCAGGAGCGTCCCGGCACCGATCAGTGCCGGCCGGACGGCCTCGGCGACCCAGCGCGGGACGTCCCAACGGGCCCGCAGCCGTGGACCGATCCGTGAGCCCACTCCGATCAGCGCTCCCAGCCCGTGCACGGCGGCGACGCTAACGAAGGCCAGCAGGGCATTCGGCGTCTGTAATTCGGCGATCACCGACGCGGCGTCGTGCACGACGGCGAGCGCGACCGCCGCGATGAGCAGCGGGCCGCCGACCGCCGCCGAAACGATCCAGCGGACGACGAACCAGGAGCCGCGCGGTGGAGTGATCTGCGCAGTGGCCCGCGCCGTCGCCCACACCATCACGCCGACCGGAACCAGCGGCAGCACACCCAACTGCTGGCCGGCGATCGAGGCGGGCACCAGATGAACAGCCAGCCACAGGCTGGCCACCGCGCCCAGCGTCCCGGTCAGCTCGCTGTTGGCGAGAACCAGCTGGACCAGGGTGACCGCGGCGATGACGACCAGCGCCAACATCGACGGTCCGAACGCGACCCTGACCAGGTCACGGGGCTGCGGTGCACCGACTTTCGGCGGAACCCGGCCGGGGATTCGTGTCACGGCTCAGGCGTGCGCCGTCCGGTCAGGACGGCGTCGAGCCGGACGACCCGGACGAGGTCGAACCCGAGGACCCGGACGTCCCCGACCCGGTCGACCCTGACGACCCGAGCGCGTCAGACGGCGACGGATTGATGATCATCGTCGACGCGGCCTGGCCCGCCGCCGAATGCAATCCTCCGTAGCTGGGGAAACCGGTGGGCGGGGTCTCCGGGCTGCTGTCGTCGGGCTGGCTGTAACCGACCGGGGTGTAGCCACCCGGGTAGGGCGCGGGGTAACTCGGCGCTTGCGGCCCGGGGGCCGCGGACTGGGTGTAGTAACCACCGGCCGGCGGGTAACCGTACTGGCCGTGGGCGGCGTAACGGGGGCGCGGTGCCGGCGGAGTGATCACCCCGGCCTCGAACAGCAGCACCGTCACCGCGGCACCGGCCTGCAGCAGGGTGAACAGCAGCACCAGCCACAGCGCCCAGCCGACACCGACCCCGATCGGCCGATTGATCAACTGGCCGATGACCAGCAGCAGCCCGAGCACAGCGGCTACCGCGACAATCGCGGTGTAGCGGGTGCCCTTGACCACCAGCGCAACGGCGGCCAGCAACGCCGCGACCAGCGCGGCGATCGTCCAGTAGCTCAGGCCACTGGCGGTGAACTCGGCGCCGCCGAACGGTCCCATGCCGGTGCTGATGCTCAACAGCGGCCCGAAACTGGCCAGGTAAGCGGCAAGGCCGAGAACCAGGACGGCGGCCGTGAAGTAGGCCGGCGCCTTGCTGGGGCCGGGTTCCCGCACCACGGGCGGCGGCACCGCCGGAACGCCGTATCCCCCCGGTTGGCCCGACGGGTGCGGCACCGGGTAGCCCGGGTTGTTCGGGTAAGTCATGGCCTCTCCTCAACAGGTCTGCACAGCAGGTCTCGGACCCGTCGACCACGCTAGCGCACG
>CAYPTG010000374.1:0-2502 GCA_964413455.1 uncultured Mycobacterium sp.
GTGATGGCACTCTTGGTCGACGCGGTGTTCACGAACCCCTGGTCAAAGGTGGTGTATCCGGTCTTGGCCAGTAGCGGACCCAGCGCGATACCGTCGGAACCCTCGGTCGCATGAACGATGTCCAGGTCCAGCTCTCCGCCGGGATACCGGAGGGTGGCGGTGTCGTCGGTCGCGGCCACATCAACCCCTTCTGGTGGCTGTTCGACGGTGCCAGGCGCCCCGTCGTTAGGTCACGCTACTGTGCGTTCACGCTGAAGGTAGTCGCTATGGACCGGACGCGCCTGCGGGGGGTTGATCCCGGCCCGGTCGGTAGCGCAGGAACGCCGGCGCGACCAGGACGGCCAGCAGCACACCGATCACCACCAGGACTCCGCCGCCGGCCGCGGCGACAGTGGTGCCCAGCGCCGCGCCGGCCGCACCGTGCACCGCGTCGGCCAGTCGCGGCCCGCCGCCGACCACCACGATGAACACCCCTTGTAACCGGCCGCGCAGGTCGTCGGAGGCGACCTCTTGCAGGATCGTCGAACGAAACGCCGCTGAGACCATGTCGGCGGCGCCGCCGATCGCCAGGAACGTCACCGCGATCCACAGCATCGGGCCGGCCCGGCCGTCGGCGCAGGCGGCCGCGACACCGAAACCGATGATCGCCAGCCCCCAGATGACGATGGCGATCACCACCGCCCGGCCCTGCCGGCGGACCCGGGGCAGCCAGCCGGAGAACACCCCGCCGCCGACCGCGCCCACCGAGATGGCCGCGGCCAGCAGTGCCATCGTGGTGCCGCCCTGCACCGGGCCACCGAAGCTTTCGTGCGCCATCTGCGGAAACAGCGCCCGCGGCATGCCGAACACCATCGCAATGATGTCGACGACGAACGACATGAGTACCACCTGGTTACCGGCCAGATAGCGGAAACCTTCGAGGACCGCGCCGAAACCCCAGCGCGATACCCCTTGCGCGGCAGTCTGATTCAGCGGAGGCATCCGGGTCAGCCGGAAGGTGGCCCAGATCGGTGCGATGCAGGCGAACGCGTCGATCAGATACAGCGTGGACAGGTCCACCCAGTGCAGCAGCACCCCGGCCAGCAGCGGGCCGGCGATGGCGCCGAACTGCTGCACCGTCATGTTCAGCGAGTTGGCCGCCGGCAGCTGTTGCAGCGGCAGCAGCCGCGGGATCGCCGCGCCGCGGGCCGGCCAGTTGACCGCGAAGAACCCCTGCTGGACCGCCAGCAGCACCAGCACCACCCAGACGTTGTTCAGCCCGATCGCGGCCTGCACCCAGAGCAGCACCGAGGATGCCGCCAGCCCGCAGGAGGTGATGATGAGCAGCGTCCGGCGGTCCATCGCGTCGGCCCAGGCGCCACCGAGCAGGCCGAACACGATCAGCGGCACCAGGGCGAACAGACCGGCCAGGCCGACATAGGCCGAGTTGCGGGTGAGCGTGTAGAGCTGGACGGGGACAGCGAAGACGGTCAGGTTGCCGCCGATCACCGTGACGATGCCGGCCAGCCACAGCCGGCGATAGTCCGGGGTGCGCAGCGGTGTGAGGTCGGCGAACAGGCGAGCCATTCGCGTCTACGGCTGCAGGCGTTCGATGCGATCCGGCCGGCCCGGGGTGACCCGAATCCTGTTGTGCAGCCGGTTTTCCCGGCCCTGCCAGAACTCGATCACCTCGGGGGTGATCCGGTAGCCACCCCAGTGCGGCGGGACCGGAACACTCTGGTGGTCGAGGAACCGAGCGGTGACGTCGGCCAGCTGGCTCATCAGCTCGGCCCGACCGGCGATCGGCCGGGATTGCGCCGACGCCCAGGCGCCCAGCTGCGATCCGCGCGGCCGGTAGGCCCAGTACTGGGCGGTTTCTTCGGGGCCGACCTTGTGCACTTCGCCGCGCATATGCACCTGCCGGCCCAGCGGGTACCAGGGGAAGGTCACCGAGGCGTAGGGCGTGGCCGTCAGCTGCTCGCCCTTGGCGGAGTCGTAGTTGGTGTAGAACGTCACCCCGTCGGCGTCGACGCTTTTGCACAGCACGGTGCGGGTCACCGGGTGCCCGGCGTCGACGGTGGCCAGCACCATCGCGTTGGGTTCGGCGATTCCGGCTTGTTCGGCTTCGTGAATCCACTTGTGCAGCAAGGCAAGCCAGCCGTCGGCGAGCCAGTCGGTGCCGAGGTCGCTACTGCCGTCCTTCTCCACCGATCCGTATTCCACCCGCATCGCCGCAAGCCGGGGGTTGTCTTCGACCACCCGATTACGGTACTGCCGCGCGACGATCAAGCGGCCATCGGCCGCGTTGAGGAGTGGCGATTTAGCCAAGCCATCCTCGCCGCGGCCGCCGCGCCGGGCCGGCGACCGCCAGCATGTCGGCCACCTCGGTGAACTTCACCCGCGGCCGCCCGGCGGCCCGCCCGCGTTCGATCTCCGCGGCGTCGATGGCCCGCCAACCCTCCGCGTCGACAGCGTCGGGCACCCGGTCCCGGATCAGCCGGGCCAGTGCGGCGGGCCGGGCAG
>CAYPTG010000375.1:0-2487 GCA_964413455.1 uncultured Mycobacterium sp.
AAGCGCCGTTCGTGATCGCCAACTCGATGCGCGAAGTGCAGCCGGAGATCAACATTCTCGTCTCGCCCGTACCAGACCGACTCTTCGCGAGGACTCCCGAAGGCGTTGACAACTGGGCGCTGCCCGCCGGGGAGGACGACTGATGACCGCCACCACCACCGTGCCATTGGCCGACAACAACGACGCTCTCGACCCGCTCGGCGACGCGGACGAAGGCCTCGCGAAGAATCGGGCCAAGGTCGGGTCCGCGCGTCCTTCTTCGCTCCTATACACCTACGGTCCTGGCGCGATCATGGACTTGCCGAACTTCTCGGTCATGCCCGCCGGACTCGACGACTGGGAGCCGATCTGGAAGCGCCGCGAGGTCGTCCCGACGATCCTCGAACCGCGCTTGCTCAACGTCGTCCGTCTGCACCTCGGCCCCCAGGTCGACGCGCTGCGACCGTTCCCGTGGCAGCCCAAGAAGGGCTCAATGTCGACCGAGGGCTCGGACCTCGGCCTTCCCGCACGGGTGTTCCCGCAGTGGTTCCGATGCACCGGCTGCGACTACCTCGGCCCGCTCACCCGGTTCACCTACACGAACACGCATCCGTTCCGGCCAGACCTCGCTCAGTTCACCCACAAGCCCTGCCCTGGTCGAGGCGGTCGAGGACGCCGCGAGGGAAGCCCCGCCGTCCCTGCACAGCACCTGCTGACCTGCACCAACGGACATCTCGACGAGTTCCCCTACACGCTCTGGGTTCACCGGGGTCAAAGGTGCCCGAATGCTGAGAACCCCGACCTCAAGATGCGCGACGCCAACGTCGGCAAGAGCGTCGGCTCCACGATTATCTGCCAGTCATGCAACGCCACACGTGGCATGGCGGAAGCCCAAGGGGTGAAGGGGCGGCTCAAACTGCCCCAGACGTGCCGCGGACGCCATCCCCACCTCGGCGCGTTCTTTCCCGGCTGCAAGGCGCAGCCCGCGCTCATCATGATGGGCGCCTCGAACCTGTGGTTCCCCTCATCGCAGAGCATCATCGTCATGCCGCGCTCGGACGCCGAAATGAAGGAAGCACTTGGAGACCATCTCCGCATCGAACTCGGCATCGACCAGATCCGGCAGTTCGCCGACCAGATCGCGGTGATCCGCGCCCTGGCTGGAGCGCGCAACATCGACGTCACTGGGCTTACCGACGCCGACATCGTCTCCGCCATCGCAGACGTTCTCGCACCGCCGGAGTCCGAGGAGGACCGCGAGGAGCGCCGCGCCAACTGGGACCCGATCGAGTTGCTCCTCCCCGAGTGGCGCTACCTCCAGAAGCCGGCCCTGTTTCCCGAACAACAGAACAACACAGGGCTGATGGTCACCGAGATGCAGCGCGGCCCGGATCTGCACCCGCGCATTCAGCGCGTTGTCGGAGTCAACCGGATGAAGAAGGTCAACGCGATGCTTGGCTTCACTCGCCTCGATGAGATGGATCGGGTCAACGACGTCGCCACACGCCTGGTCGAACTCACCCGGAACGGCAAGCCCTCCTGGGTACCTGCAACCGAAGACCGCGGTGAAGGCATCTTCTTGCAACTCGACCTCGACGCCGTCGGACAGTGGGAACGACACATCGAGTCCACCCCGCTGTGGGACGCCCACGTCGAGGCGCACCGTCGCAACTTCACTCGGCGCTTTTCCGAGACGGCCGCCGCCGTCAATCCCGACACCCGACTGCCCGGTCCCCGGTATTGGCTCGTCCACACGCTGTCGCACATCCTCATTCGCGAGTTGGCAATGTACTCCGGCTACGGCGCCGCCAGTCTCACCGAGCGCATCTACGCCTGGCGGGCAGAGCCCGGGCGTGAGGCAGCAGCAGGGCTGCTCATCTGTACGACCGCATCCGACAGCGACGGAACGCTCGGCGGTCTGGTGGCGCTGTCGGAACCGGCAAAGCTCCAGAACATCGTGCTAGCGGCGTTGCGCCGGGCCGCGCGGTGCTCCTCCGACCCCGTCTGCGCCCAGCGCACCCCATCGGACCCGGAGGACTTCCTCCACGGCGCGGCCTGCCACACGTGCGCCTTCGCCTCGGAGACCTCCTGCGAGAAGGCCAACCGATTCTTGGACCGCCGGTTCCTCCTCGACCTCCCGACCGCGAACGGTCCGGTCGTCCCCGGGTTCTTCGGCAGCATCCATGGCCTCTGACCCGCTCAACCAACTCGGTAGCTTCCTGACCGCCACTGAAGCGGAACGGCTCGCGCTGCAGTTCGAGTTCGGTACGCCAGTCAGCGTTGCCGTGCGCGAGATCGCGATCAGCCGACGCGACCAGGCGAAGGAACTCCTCGCCGCCTGCGGGTTTGGGCCTGGCGACCGCGAACGTTCCGTCAGTGTGCTGCGAGCCATTGCCGGAGCCAAGACTGTCCTGCGTGAGCTGGTTCCGGTATGGACGATGCCTGGCAACGAAGCCAACACGGGCCGTCTGACCAGCGAGTTCCACCGCATCGTCGGAGCCGCACGAC
>CAYPTG010000376.1:0-2470 GCA_964413455.1 uncultured Mycobacterium sp.
CTGGCGCTACGCCAACCCGCCGGCTGACCCCCGCCGGCCCTACGACCCCTATCGCGCCGCGCGCGCCGGCGACACCGCCGCCCTGCCGCCGGTCGGCCCCGCGGGCCCGGTGGGCCCGGTGGGTCCGTTACCGCGGCGCCGTCGCGGCCGGTCCTTCGGTCTGGCGGCCGGCGCCTTGGCCATCGCCGCGGTGTCAGCCGGCGTCGGCGGCGTCGCGGCGACCATGACCCATCCCGATCATCAGGCGGTGACGTCCGTCACCGCCGCGGCGCCGGATCGGCGTCCGGCGGTCCCCACCGCCAACGTCCCGGTCGGCTCGGTCGAGCAGGTCGCGGCCAAGGTGGTGCCCAGCGTCGTCAAGTTGGAGACCAAGTTGGGCCGGGCCTCCGAAGAGGGCTCCGGCATCATCCTGTCCGCCGACGGCCTGATCCTCACCAACAACCATGTGGTCTCGGCGGCCAAAGGCGGTCCCGTTCCCGCCGCCGCACCGGGCCCCGATGCGCCCAAGACCCCGAGCCCGCAGCCGACCAAGCCGGGTGCGCCGGCGGCTCCGGCCGGTTCGAAAACTCTGGTCACCTTCGCCGACGGCAGCACCGCCCCGTTCACCGTCGTCGGTACCGACCCGGCCACCGACATCGCCGTGGTCCGCGCCGAAGGGGTGAGCGGGCTGACGCCGATCACCCTGGGCTCCTCGGCCAGCCTGCGGGTGGGCCAGGATGTGGTGGCTGTCGGATCGCCGCTGGGCTTGGAGGGCACGGTCACCACCGGCATCGTCAGCGCGCTCAATCGGCCGGTCGCGGCCAGCGGTGACGCCAGTAACCAGAACACCGTGCTCGACGCCATCCAGACCGACGCCGCGATCAACCCGGGTAACTCGGGCGGGGCGCTGGTGAACATGAGCGGCGAGCTGGTCGGGGTCAATTCGGCGATCGCCACACTCGGCGGCGACTCGGCCGAATCACAAAGCGGCTCAATTGGTTTGGGCTTCGCGATCCCGGTTGACCAAGCCAAACGGGTTGCCGACGAGCTGGTTGCCAACGGCTCCGCCTCGCACGCCTCGCTGGGTGTGCAGGTCAGCAACGACGTGACCGCGCACGGCGCCAAGATCGTCGAAGTGGTCAAAGGCGGGGCCGCGGCCACCGCCGGTCTGCCCAGCGGCGCGGTCGTCACCAAGGTCGACGACCGGGTGATCGGCAGTGCCAACGCCCTGGTGGCGGCGGTCCGGTCCCGGGCGCCGGGCGACAAGCTGTCGCTGACCTACCTCGACCCGGCGGGCAACAGCCAGACCGTCCAGGTCACTTTGGGCAAGGCCGACCAATGACCCGGGTAATCGAGGGCCGCGCAGAGCCCCGCGGATATACGGTGACATCCATGGAACAGCCTGAGGGTTCGGTCGGTCGTGCGCTGGTAGTTGTGGTGGACGATCGGCAGGCCCGCGGGGTTGCCGACGACGACTGCGGAACGCTGGTCGCCGAGCTGCTGACCGAAGCCGGGTTCGTCGTCGACGGCGCCGTGGTGGTTTCGGCCGACGAGGTCGAGATCCGCAACGCGCTCAACACGGCCGTCATCGGCGGTGTCGACCTCGTGGTTTCGGTTGGCGGCACCGGGGTGAACCCGCGTGACGTGACCCCGGAGGCCACCTTGGGCGTGCTCGACCGCAAGGTGCCCGGCATCGCCGAGGCGTTGCGCGCCTCCGGGCTGGCCGCCGGCAGCACCGACGCCGGCCTGTCGCGTGGTCTGGCTGGTATTTCCGGCAGCACCTTGGTGGTGAACCTGGCCGGGTCGCGCTCGGCAGTTCGCGACGGCATGGCGACGCTGGGCCCGATGGCCGCGCATGTGATCGCCGAGCTTTCCAGCCTGGAACTCTGACTCGCCCGAAGCGCTGGGTGAACACCGAGTTTCCGGGCTGTGACATGCACAAATATCTCAAATGTGACCTTTGTCACAATATCTGGGGGTGGGTGTGATGACACAACCGCCTGATAGGGCAGCCGTCGACCGGATCTTCGGTGCGGAGCTTCCTCAAGAATCCTCCGATGAACGCGATTCCGAAGCCTACGCCGACGTACCTGAACGTGACCGGTGGATGCTGGATAACGTTCCGCCGCACCACATTTGAGCCATTTCGGCATTTACGGCGAGTGGCTGAGCGGGGTGCCAGGACCGCGCGCGAACCGGTGGGATGAGGGCGTCGCCACCGGCCTCGTCGGACGGCGCAGTGGGCCGTGCCGGCCGGTGCGTGGTCGGGTAAATGAGCCCGTTAGGGCGGTTGGCGTTGCTCGCACCGTTGCCCTACCGATATCTTCCTTGCTGACATCGAAGATCCAGTCGTCGCGATCCATCCGGAGACCGGTGGCTACCCGCGTCGGTGAGCCGAGGGCTCGCCGCCGACAAGCTAGGGGAGACCGTGAAGGTTGTCCGTCGTGTTCTGGTGGCGTTGGTTGCCGCGTTGACGGGGTTGTTCCTCGCC